>CALDEN010000031.1 GCA_937942405.1 uncultured Saprospiraceae bacterium | reverse complement strand
TTTTGGGTTTAGATATAGACCTCGTCTTTACGCACGTGATCAAAGTAAGCTATAACGGATCTACTATTCAAGCAACGGATGACACCCCCTTACTTACATTTACACTAGAAAATGTCCAGAATAATCTAGCTTCCTTCCATACCATTCCTGGAAAAATAGAAGCAGAGGACTACTCTACCCAGTCTGGAATACAAATAGAGGACTGTACAGATACAGGCTTAGGCCAAAATATCGGATACCTAGATCCAGGAGACTATTTAGACTATGAAGTCAATGTTCAGCAGGCAGGAATTTATACGATAGATGTACGTCATGCCTCAGAAAATTCCTCTGGAGCATTTGTCCTAGAACTCATCAATCCAGATAACGGTTCTATAGTAAATATTTTTAATGGATCGTTCCCGAGCACAGGTGGCTGGCAGAACTGGGAAACAAAAAGTTCCTCGGCTCAGATTCCCAATGGCAGATATACCATGAGACTCAGAGTCACGGGTACTCAGTTCAATGTAAACTGGATAGAATTCAAAAAAGTGACGTCTACCGATGACCGAGCTGTATCATATGACTTTGAGTTGAGCCCTAACCCTAGTTCAGATTATATACAAATCTTATCCCCTAATCTTAGAGATGCTGAAATGAGTATCCTATCGATGCAAGGAAAGACCATGATAAGAGAATCCATCTCAGACAAACGTATCATACAGATCAAAGATTTACCCTCTGGAACTTACATACTCCGACTGGTAAATAATGAAGGACATAGTCTAGCAAAGAAATTTGTGAAGCTTTAAATAGTCCCAAAACGATATAAAGTCGTTGAGCTATATTCTTCTTCCGGATGTAGAAGTGTCGAAGGAAAAGAAGGCTCATTGGGAGAATTAGGGAAATGTTGTGTTTCCAAACAAAAAGCGGAGTGGTCGTTATACATCACTCCGCTTTTTCCTTTACACGATATTTTTGCTGTATAAAAATGGACAGCTGGCTCTGTAGTTAATACCTCCAATGTCCTCCCACTCTTTGATTCTTCTACTCTCGCTACACTCTTTAATAAGGATGGATTATTTAAAACCCATGTATTATCATAACCATCAAGCTGATTATTATTGCATCTGATGTGATTCCCGATTGGTGATTTAACGTTAAAATCAAAAGGGCTTCCGATAACAGGTTCTAGTTTTCCAATAGGAATTAAACCCTCATCTACAGGCAAGTAAAAATCAGCATCCAGTGAAAGTTCATGGGACAAGATATCCCCATTGCCCGCTCCTTTAAGATTAAAGTAAGAGTGATTACATAGATTTACATATGTGGTATGAGAAGTTGTGCCTTTATAAGAAATCTCTAATCCCTGAGATTTGAGACTATATTTTATCTCTACAGATAGAGTTCCGGGATATCCTTGATCTCCATCTACAGAGGTATACTTCATTGTACATTCAGTTGCAGAATGTTCTTTCAGTTCCCACCAGACTGTATGAAAACCTTTGGCCCCACCATGTAGATGATTTACCCCATCATTATAATCTAGGAAATAATTCTTCTCCCCTATATTAAAAATAGAACCTCCTATACGGTTAGCGTATCTCCCTATGGTTGCACCCATATAAATTCCTTGGCCAGAATAATAATCCGCTACAAAATCACATCCTAGTACGATATCGTCAAAATTCCCGGCTCTATCTTTAGCAAACAGTGAGACAACTCTGGCTCCATAATTACTGATCTGTACTTGAAGCTGATCATTACGCAGTGTTATGAATTGAGATCGAGCTTCATTCCCACTAAATTTATTGCCATTTACTAGATCTAACATCTCTTTATTTTCGACATGATTTGATGTATTTTACACAATTTAATACACTTCTGAACAAAGAATTAAGATTAAAATATCTTTCCATTCGCCGCATCGTTCAAAAACGATAAAAAGTGAGTAATTATAAGGGGTTCAGTAGCTTGAAATGTTAATATTCTCGTACATTTAAGAGGCTCTAAAAGGGCCTATTTTAATTTGAAATATCTAAAAAACTATTTACTATGGCAATTTTCAGTTTCCTCGCTTTTACGGCACTCGTAGCAGTAGCTTCATACTTCCTTACTGGAAAGACAGAAGAAACCTCAGATGGATATTTTCTAGGTGGTAGAAGCCTGACTGCAGGAGTTATTGCAGGATCTCTACTACTGACTAATCTATCTACAGAACAGCTAGTCGGACTCAACGGACAGTCGTACACTGAGGGTATACTTGTAATGTGCTGGGAAACATTAGCTGCAATCGCAATGGTTGTTACAGCACTCTTTTTATTGCCTAGATATCTCAAAGGAGGCCTCACTACGGTACCTCAATTTCTAGAGGTTCGATACGCCACATCCACAAAAACGATTACCTCCGCATTATTTTTGACGGGATATGTCGTGGTATTTTTACCAGTGGTTTTGTACTCTGGTTCATTGGCCTTAGTTACGATGTTTGACATACCTGCTGCCATGGGGATCTCCTTAAACACAGCCATATGGATTGGAGTTTGGAGTATAGGTATTATCGGTTCTATATATGCGATTTTTGGTGGACTTAAAGCAGTAGCTATATCTGATACGATTAATGCGGTAGGACTTTTAACAGGAGGTTTTTTACTGACTTATTTAGGATTGAGGTATATCGGAGATGACTCTGCGATACAAGGAATTACAAATCTCTATAATGATGCCCCGGACCGATTTGATGCCATAGGTGGACCCGAAGCGTCGGTTCCTTTTTCTACCATATTTACAGGTATGATGTTGGTTCAGCTATTTTATTGGGGAACGAATCAGGCCATCATCCAAAGAGCACTCGGAGCTAAAAATCTAAAAGAAGGACAAAAAGGATTGCTTATTGCGGCATTTTTCAAAATTCTAGGGCCACTCATCTTAGTAATTCCAGGAAT
>CALDEN010000030.1 GCA_937942405.1 uncultured Saprospiraceae bacterium | reverse complement strand
CGATTGCTCTTCTAAGTCTTCGGCTAGGAGGAGGCTGGACTGACTTGTAAATTCGAGTTTTTTCAGCTTGAGGCGGTAATCTAAACTGTGTAGTTGTGCATCGTAATTGTTCTTTCTGTTTAAACTGCTTAGGGCATAGCTGAGATCTATGTTTTTATTTTGCTTAAGCAAAAAACCTGTTTTTAGAATCCGTTCATCTGTTTTTTGAAGATTTTGAGCGAGATTCCAGTCTCTTGTAAATTCTACAGCACGATAGGGATTCAGGGCTTGGAAGTTTTCTTGGGTGTATTCCATGGCTAGAAAAGGAGTCAGATGCAGCTGCTTTTCTTTGCCCAGAGATATTTGATGATTTATTTTTATGTAAGATGCAATGCCTTGGTCGTCTTCACTATCTATGTTAGAAAATCGATTAAGGTCATTATTGCTCAAAGCAAATTCAGTCTCGACTAATGTTTTTTCAGATAATTTATACGCTGCTCCGAGTGAGATGATTTGATTTTTTTGTGGAGCTACGAGCTGTATCTCAGGTATGTAGTTGCCCATGCCCTGGCCTACATAGGTATAGACTCTACCATTTGCATTGACATTTTGATCGATGATGTAATCGCCTTGTCCCGCTTCTACTTCTGAAAATACAGCGATGTAAAGTATGCTATCTGGATCTACGCTGTAGGTGAGTATGCTATCTGCAGATAAAGTGTAGGTAATGACTGACTCATCGATGGTTTCATCTACGAGCCTTCCTCCCCATCTTCTCGAATTCCCTAAATCATCTCCACTCGACATTAAGATATCTAGATCGAGAGAGTCTAACTGTCGATCTCCTGTTACATTTTTACTGTCTTGCTGAGAGTAGAAGTTAAATTTCAAACTCCACTTTTTAAAGTCATACTGAGATTCTGCAGCATACATAGTTCTGAGATAATTGAGATCTACATATTCGTACTCTACAGTGATTCTACTGTCCTTTGTAATTAGTTTTTTTTCTGTAAAGGTGATTTCTGCTCGATCATAGTTAATAAGGTAGTCATGATTTTGACCTCGAGTCAGCAGTTTTCCGTCTTCATAGATTCTTTCAGAGCCGGCTTCGATGATGATAAATCGCTCACCATTTGCACCAGGTAATTTATATGGTCCTTGATTGGCTTCGATAACTGGGAGAAGTAGCCGATTAAATTTAGCTCTAGATACAGCAAAACTGGCCTTAGTACTTAAACTATGATCAGTGTCGAATGTCGATTTATGATAGGCAGATAATCCTTGTACCTGTTTGAAGTAATTGATAAAATAACTCTTGGGCCTATTGAGCTCATAATCTCCAGCAGTAATGTAGGACTCATCTTTACTGACTTGGATAAACACTTTGTCAAATTCCTGAAGTAGGCGAGTATTGCCCTCTGGCTGGATCGGGATGTTGTCATCAGAAATGGCTGCTTTTATTTTAATTCCTTCGCCGATGTCGCCGGACATTTGCATATTGAAGTTGGAATTTAGAAGAAGACTTTGGCTATTGCCAAGGGAAAACCCTCTCGCAAAGCTACCATCATAATCTATTCCTGATTTATTCCAAAGTTGACTCTGATCTGTAGATGATGTATAGTCGTAACCGATATATATAGCCTTGTCTTTAGATAATGCAAGTTTTGAATCTAAGTGATAATGTTTTTTTTCAAAATCAAGGGGGAATCTTCGGTAAGAAAAAGCAATAGTCTGACTAGACAAAGAGTCTACAAGGAGGGTGTCTGTAAAAAGGATCCCATTTTCATAAAATCGATATGCATCTTGAAGGGTATTAGTAGGATTTAATAATTTAATTGAAGATGGTACGATGCTGAATGTGTCGAGGAGATAGTAATAAGTGTCTTTCTGCAAAATAATCTCCTTTGTCTCCTGGGATACATGCAGTTTATCTTGACTAATAATGGATTGGCTCAAGCCGAAAAAAAGAATAAAAAAAGTAAGTCGATAGTATATAGGACTCAATGGCTTGTATTAACTATAATTTTCATAAAAATAACTAAATCAGAGCTCATACATATTATAAAAAATCATAATATGGCACGATTTGTGAATTAAACGGACGTATAATAGATCATGTTTAGAACTCCAATTCAATTAGATAACGATATTATGATTTACACCGATACTTTGATTGACAAAAAACCACCCGAAAAATAGTGTAGTTAATATGATCCTTAATGAAATCAAAATCTCTATATTTGACAATTCAAGTCAAGACCTAAGGTCTTTGCTTAACTTAATAACCGTGAACTACAGAACTTATAACAGGTTGAGAGTATTTTCAACTTTCGTACTTGGTCTATCCTTTTTTGTGTGTAATGCTCAAAATGTTGAATATAGAACCATAGATGGAACTGGAAATCATCCCCAAAATTTAGGGGCTAAAGACGCACTTATCGTCAGGATAGGTGAAAATGCCTATGTTGATGGCATCAGTCAACCCGCTGCACCTAATAGAACCAATCCAAGATCCATAAGTACATACATATTTCAGCAAAATGAGCGAGTAGATAATCGTTTAAATTTAAGTGATTATGTTTGGGCATTTGGTCAGTTTTTAGATCATGATATTTCTTTGGTTCATGATAATCCAGTAGAATATGCTCCGATAAGTGTAGTAGAGGATGATGATTTCTTCCAGACAGGTGATATTATTGCAATGAATCGTTCACAAGGTGCTACTGGCACTGGAACTGACATATCTAATCCGAGAGAATATACCAATGCCATTACCTCTTTTATAGATGCATCTAATGTGTATGGCTCTGATGAAGCAAGAGCAGAATGGTTGAGAGACCCAGAAAGCAGCATAGGGAAGCTGAAGGTTTCTTCAGGAAACTTTTTGCCATGGAACACAACATCAGGAGAAATAGGTGAGCCAACTTCCGATCCATCTATTCCTGAAATGGACAACTTAGATTTCGATGGACAGATTCAAAAGTCATACGTGGCTGGAGATACCAGAGCAAATGAAAACCCCCTGTTATTATCTCTACATACTTTATTTGTAAGAGAGCACAATCGGATGTGTGATGTTCTACATGCAGAAAATCCTGGATGGACAAGTGATAAAATATATCTTGAAGCTAGAAAATGGATAGGAGCATACTTGCAATCTATTACATTTTATGAATGGTTACCATCTCAAGGGGTGTATCTCCCTACGTATAATGGTTATAGACCTAATTTAGATCCACGAGTTTCTAATGTTTTTTCAGCTGCGGCTTTTAGGATGGGGCATACGCTCATAAATTCTGATCTTATCAGAATGCAAGATGATGGAGCTCAAATGACTACCGGAAATGTGGCATTAAGAGATGCATACTTTAATCCAACTCTTCTTAATTTATCAGGTGGAATAGAGCCATTTCTGAGAGGAATGGCAACTAATCTACAACAAGATTTCGATTGTAAGGTTATTGATGATTTACGGAATTTTCTATTTGCGGACACCGCTAATGGAGCAGTTGGAGGAGATCTAGCGGCAATAAATATCAATAGAGGTCGAGAAAGAGGATTGCCTGATTATAATACAGTACGATACAATCTAGGATTGCCTAGAGTAAATGACTTTATAGGAATAACTGGTGATGCATATTCTGCTGAAGAGTTAGCAACCATTTACAATGGTGACTATGATGATATAGATCCATGGGTAGGAATGCTTGCGGAAGAACACGAAGATGAGGCAATACTAGGAAAGACGGTAATGACTATTCTAGAAAGACAATTCGAACTACTAAGAGATGCCGATCGTTTCTATTTTGAGAACGACCCCTCTTTTACAGCGGAGGAGATTGAAAAAATAAAGCAAACAACATTGCAGGATATTATTATGCGTAATGCAGATATCTCGTTGATGCAAAAAGAAGTTTTTGAGGCTATGCCTTATGAAGAAATACCTAATGGACCTCAATTATTGCCTCTACAGTTAGAAGCAAGTCTTTATCCTAATCCAACAGCTGATGAACTGCATGTAAAATATTACATGGAAATCGCACAGCCTGTTACTATAACTATGTATAGTAGCAATGGTGAGTTACTATCATCTAATGAATACTCATCAGTTTTAGGAGATAATTTCTTGATGCTGAATTTAGGGAACGACTATCCTAGAGGACTCTATAATATTAAGCTAGAGACCGCAGATTCATTTAAGATATTGCGAGTAGTAAAAAGATAATTCCATAATTATTCTGTATGAGTAAAAGAAGAGATTTCCTAAAAAAAATAGGTATTTCCTCCTCTTTGTTGAGTTTAGGCTTTATTGGATCTTGTTCAGATTCTAAAAATGTTTCCTCTAACTCTCAGGCTCAGTTACCTTTATTTATAAGTACATGGAATAATCATAAAGCCAATAGTACAGCATTCAATACGCTGAAAGAAGGTGGAACTGTCTTAGATGCCATAGAAAGCGGGATACATGTACCTGAGAACGACCCTAATGACACTTCTGTGGGTTATGGGGGTAGACCAGATAGAGATGGGTATGTGACTTTAGATGCATGTATGATGAGTTCAGATGGCAATGCAGGATCGGTAACATTTATGTCTGGTTTTAAAAATCCCATCTCTGTTGCTCGTAAAGTCATGGAAAACACTCCTCATGTAATGCTCAGTGGGATAGGGGCAGAGGACTTTGCTTTACAAGAGGGATTTGAAAAAATAAATTTATTGACCGATGATTCTGCCCGGGCTTTAGAAGAATGGTCTGTAAAATCTAAGTATGCTCCTAAAATAAACGCTGAGCGACATGATACCATCGGAATGCTCGGAATCGATGCTCATGGTGATCTTGCTGGTGGTTGTAGCACAAGTGGTCTAGCGTATAAAATGCGAGGCAGAGTAGGGGATAGCCCCATAATAGGTGCAGGATTATATGTGGATAATGAAATCGGTGCTGCTACAGCTACAGGTTTAGGAGAACTGATTATGAAAACTGTAGGCTCTTTTTTAGTAGTAGAACTCATGAGGAATGGCTTATCTCCACAAGAGGCTTGTAAAACTGCCGTAAAAAGAATTGCGTCCCGATATAATGTAGATGATAGTCAGGTAGGCTTCATTGCAGTCAATAAAAACGGAGCTTTTGGGGGGTATTCACTCCGCTCTGGTTTCCAGTATGTCGTAAATAAATCTCCACAAACAGAACTATTTGATTCAAGTTATCTCCTCTAATTAGTTTTTTGGCATCTAATTTGCATTTTGAGCAATACCCTTACACAGGTACTAGAATAATCTAGTTTCATTTACTACGAATTTTATATGGAAGCCATAAGAGCGATAATAGCGGATACGCAAAAAATGTTTGTTACAGGATTACAGTCAGTCCTTAAAAACGATACAAATCCAAAATTGAATATTGTATCAGTTGCAAGAGATGCCGCATCACTGAAAGAAGCTTTAAGAGCTGAGGAGGTGGACGTATTGTTCTTAGAGCTAAATCTTCCAGATCAGGATGGTTTAGAATTGCTTCCAGAGTTGAGAAAGGATTTTAGAGATGTAAAGATTTGTATTCTTAGTAATTACAGTCAAACCAAGTTTGTAAAGAAAGCTTTTCAAAACGGGGCAGACGCTTATTTTTCTAAGAACAATGGATTCGAAGACTTTTTTGAAGGTCTACTAGAAGTGATGGAAGGAAATACTTTCTTAGGAAAAGGATTGAGAATAACACCTGCAAATAATTTTGGAGGAATAAAACTAGATAGAAAGCCATCTTCATATGAAGATAGATTTTTAATAAAACAAAAATTGACTAGTCGTGAGCATGAAGTTTTAGAACTAATTACTCAGGCAAAGAACAATAAAGAAATAGCGAAAGAGCTATATATATCTGACCAAACGGTCGGTGTTCACAGAAAGAATATTATGAGAAAATTAGGTGTTAGAAACACAATAAATCTTATAAAATTTGCGATGGAACATCAATTGGTCTGATTTTTGACCTTAGGGTCTTTGATAACTATTTTTTGAACAAACGGCTAAACTTCCCCCTTAGCCAATTATGAACATTTAAGTCTTCTCTCCGAGTCTGAACGATTTATTTTTAAACTAAATCGATTTTATCTCATGAAAACGGAGAATAACATTTTAAGAAAGGTAAATTCAGCGATTGCCTTGTTTGCATTCCTCCTGGTCTCGTACAGTTCTGGTTATAGCCAATGTAATTTGGCTTGTAACTCTAACGTACAAGTATCTTTGGATGACGACTGTTCAGTAATTATTTTGGCAGACATGATCCTAGAGGGAGCAGCGACGTCAGGGTGTACATACACAGTATCGCTAGAATTAGCAGATGGAACACCGATTCCTAATGCCACCGTGACTTCAGACCATATCGGACTGACGATTACGGCACAGATTTTTGACGACAGCAATAACAGTTGTTGGGGATCTATTAAAGTAGAGGATAAGTTAGCACCAGTGCTGAATTGTCCTGCTGACGTTACAGTGCAGTGTTATGAGACGGTAACACCGTTTACCACAGCACAAATTCAAGCATCTTATCTAACAGACAATTGTGGTGATGCTACAGTTACATTAGTATCAGACATAACGAATGATATAGGGTGTACTGAAGCTTATGATCACGATAACAATCCAGCAACAGCTGGTATCGTCGGTTTTAGTGCTGTACGTACAGTAACGTACATCGCACAAGATGCCAGTGGAAATGTTTCTAATCAGTGTAGCTATCAGATCTTTTTTGATCGTGTAGACCTATATGATGGTGCAGGTGCACTAAATATCACTTGGCCTGCTGATCAGAATGTAAGCTGTGTAGACTATACTACGTGGGACAACGAATTAAATAATATGGGAGTGCCGGAACTAAATGGAACTTCTTTTGGGATTTACCCTAATACGTCATACTGTGAGCTTAATGCGACATACAGTGACGTTATTATTGATTTATGTGGACCTGAGTATAAGGTAGTTAGAGAATGGACTGTACTTGACTGGTGTTCAGGAGAGATTGCAAGACATAATCAAATCATTAAGGTTGAACAAGGTTCTTTATTTTTCACAACTCAGATGGGCTGTGATTTAGAAGGAGTTTCTGATGCATACAGCTGTACAGGTTCATATCAGATACCTTCTAATCATTATGACTTTAGAGGGTTTTGTCCGGGCTTAGGTTATACTTACCAAGTCTTTTTATTGACATCTGGAGAATATCCTAATGATGGTGATAGTGATCCTTTGAATCCAAATAATCCAGATTTAGATGGAGATATAAATAGTTGTGATTGTCCTAATAGTTTCCCTGGAATATTCCAACAAGTAGGAGGAACATACACTGATCTTACTAGCCCTCCAAATCTTACAGGATTAGCATATGGGTGTAACTGGGTAAAAACAGTATTGACCACAGAATGTGGTGAGGTTATAGAAACTTCATTTGAGGTATTAATAAATGATACAACTCCACCTAACCCAGTATGTGATCAGCATACAACGGTATCAGTAGGTCCTAATGGATGGGCAGTGGCTAATGCTACTTCTTTCGATGATGGTTCTTTTGATTTCTGTTCTGATAACTTAACTTTTGGGGTGGTAAGAACGAATGGTTCATGTAGTGCGGTTTCTCCGGGAGCTCCTACAGTATTTGGAACGTACGGTGGAACTACTTACTATGAATTCGAAAAATTCTGTTGTACAGACATAGGAACTACTGTTGATGTACAGATGGTAGTTGTCGATGAAAGTGGCAATTGGAATATATGTACTGTAGAGGTAACCGTTCAGGATGCCAGTGATGTTGCATTGAATCAAGTGTATTCTTGTCCATCTTCAATAATGAATCCAGTAGGACCATTTTCATGTGGAGCTGAATCATCAACTAATATAATAGTTACGGCTAATCCTACAATAAACACAGCGGCTCAGAATGTAATTTGTTTCAATTACTTTGTAGGTAATCCAGACAATTATTTGAGTGGAAGAATATTTGAAGACTCACCAGTAACTAATGTTCAGGATTGCGGTGACTTTAGTTTTGTGCGAACTTGGGGGATCTATAGAACTGATTTGTCTCAGCCAGGAAGTGCTCCTGTGAGAATTGCAACGTGTTCATCTACGGTTAATATAAGTGTAGAAAATACCTTTACGATGTCATCATCAGGATGGCCTGCAGATCAGTTAAACTTAACTGGATGTATCAATGCGGATACTTCGCCTTCTACAACAGGAAGTCCAAGTTTCAGTAACAATGATTGTAGTCTTGTAGCGGATACGTATACTGATCAAGTATTTAACTTTGTAGACAATGCTTGTTATAAGATATTAAGAACATGGACAGTAATAGACTGGTGTCAATATAATGCCAATAATCCTGGAGCAGGAGGAATCTGGCAACATGTTCAAGTAATAAAAGTAAACGACAATACCGCTCCTGTCCCAGTAGCTGAAACTACTAATATCTTGATTGAAAACAAGACAGGATGTGCAATGATGGGGACAAGTACACCCGTATCAGGAAATGATAACTGTGGAACGCTTACATATTCTTACACTATTTCACCTTATCCAGGATTCACTTCTTCAGGAGGCCCTTCATCTAATAATTCTGTAACAGGATTATGGAACGAAGGTACATACACGATAACATGGACTGTAATGGATGCATGTGGAAACAGTGGAGTTGTAAATCAAACAGTAAATGTGACAGATGCAGTTGCACCTACACCATATTGTTTAGGAGCGATCTCTACAGTATTAATGGAAAGTACAGGAACCGTTACTATATGGGCAAGTGACTTTGACTTAGGAAGTACAGATAACTGTGATAACTCATTGTCTATGTACTTTGGTAATGGAAGTAACAACTTGACATTTGATTGTGATGATTTAGGTCAGCAATTAATACAAGTATATTTTGAAGATGATGCAGGGAATAGAGATTTCTGTACAGTATCTATCGATATTCAGGATAATCTAGGAGCATGTGTCGGAGCACGTATCTCTGGAGAGGTAGTGAGTGAGATGAACGAGATGTTAGATGACGTAGAGGTTAATCTTCATAACATGATTACAGAGGATGATAGCTACGAAAGTACTAATTCTGGACAGTATGAATTTGTTCCAGTAGAGTCTAATCAGGATTATCAGATATCAGCATCTAAAGAAGATGACTATATGAACGGAGTTTCTACTCTTGATCTAGTCTTGATTCAGAAGCATCTGTTAGGTTCGCAATTATTGAATTCTCCATACAAGTTGATGGCAGCAGATGCCAATAACAGTGGATCAGTAAGTGCTATAGATTTAGTAGAACTAAGAAAATTAATCCTAGGTATCTATACAGAACTCCCTTCTAATGAGAGTTGGAGATTTGTGGATGCACAGCAGACTTTTGCAAATGTAAATCAGCCATGGCCTTTTACTGAAGTGATTACGATTAATCAGATCACAAGCAGCATGGATGATCAGAATTTTGTAGCTGTAAAAATAGGTGATGTAAACAATACTGCAATCGCCAATGCTACAAGTGCAGTATCACAGAATCGTTCTGGAGAGAGTTTAGATTTATCAGCTCTAACTAGTATCGATAACGATCAGAAAGTAATAGCGATCAAAGCTGACAATTATGATGATATCATAGGATGGCAGACTACGCTTAATATTGAGGAAGGATATGAATTTGCTGCAATTAACCCTGGAGCATTAGAACTTACACACTCTAATATCAATCCATCTATAGAAGGAATGTTAGCTATTAGCTACAATAGCATACAAGGAGAGACTATTGCAGATGATGCAGTACTTTTCTCAATCGTTCTACGAGCAAAAACGAATAACAATTTACTGAACTCTTTAACCATAGGTTCAGATATAATCGAGACTGAAGCTTACACGAGTGATCTCGAAGTATTAGACATTACTTTAAGAGATGATAGAGATAATCTAGAAGGAACGTTTAGACTGTTGCAAAACACACCTAACCCGTTCTCTGAAAATACATCTATCAGCTTTAATTTACCGGAAAGAGCTTTTGTTACAATATCTGTTTTTGATGTGACTGGTAGAAACATCAAAGAATGGACTAAAGAGTTTGACAAAGGATTCAATACTGTAGAACTTTCATCTGGCGAGCTGAATGCTAGTGGAGTACTATACTACAGAATTGATGCTGGAAGTTATACCGCTACTAAGAAGATGATTTCTTTGTAGAAGTATTTATCGCTGAGATAAAATCATTAGTGCCTTTGCCTTCTAGGCGAAGGCACTTTTCTCATTGACCGAACAATCTTCGCAGCATAAAGCTCAGTTAAGTAGTTATATGTAGCGTAAGCTCTCTTTTACAATAGAAATGCTAAAGATTTAACTCAGAGTATTTTCTGATATTTTTATAACTAAAGAATTGTATTTTTGAAGCCAGTTTTTGAATGTCCCAAACATAGTAAATATATGCGTCGAATAACTCTTGCGTTATTAGTGATGTTTGCCTTTTTTGGCAACAATGCTTATGCACAGCTAGAAGTAGTTTTTTCTGGAAACCCTGTAGTACAACCTAATGGTCAAGTATCTGTAGATGTTTCCGTAAACAACTTTGATAATTTATTTGGAGTTCAGTTTTCCATGAATTGGGATTCTCTAGTACTCCAGTATAATAATGTTACGAACATTGTTCCTAATTCTACACTCCCAGATGTCTCTTCGGCATCAGTGGGTAACCCATCAGCAGCAGGAGTCGATCCTGGTCAAGCCACTTTTTCATGGTTCCCTTTTGATGGTTCTGGAAAATCTGTTCCAGACGGTACAGTTTTGTTTACATTGATTTTTGATGGAATAGGAGAGCAATGTTCCTCCACATCCATTATCATTTCCGACGACCCTAGAGTTATAGAGGTAAGTGTGGATGATGGTAATAATACAGATATAGGTGCCATATCTTCAGGTATAGCATTAGAAATAGACTGCGACATGATGGTCGACTGTGGCCCCAATAACGGAAATCCGAGTTGTGGTACAGGTGCTCCAGGTGGATTAGGGATCATCGGTAGTGATGAACTCGTTCCCTCTGGTACTAATGTATGTATGGAAGTCACGGTAGAAAACTTTTCTGACATTCAGAGTGCAGAGATGAATGTCATATGGGACGCCAGTCTCTTAAATTATACAGGTACGCAAAACTACTGTGCAGATGTTGCAGGTTTTGGAGCCAGTAATTTCTTTTTCATAGGAAATAATATGGCTGATGATACCTTAAGGATGGTTTGGTTTGATTTCAATGCAAACATGCC
>CALDEN010000029.1 GCA_937942405.1 uncultured Saprospiraceae bacterium | reverse complement strand
TAAACGAAATTACTTTTAATTGGTTTTACCAGTATAAAATACAACAATGATTCTCGAAGCCAAGGAGATTTTTAAAACTTATAAAGGAGTCAATAAAGACCTGACGGTTCTAGATAACATCAACTTTCATGTCCAAAAGGGAGAGATATTAGCGATAGTCGGGCCATCTGGTTCAGGTAAAACTACTTTGCTGGGATTATGTGCAGGGCTAGATAATCCGACGAGCGGCATCCTCAATCTTGCAGCCGAGCCGATCAGTAAAATGTCCGAAAATGAAAAAGCCGACCTCAGAAACAGAAAGGTGGGTTTTATTTTCCAAAATTTCCAGCTCTTACCGACATTAACCGCATTAGAGAATGTAATGATTCCTTTAGAGCTACAAGGAAGAGCCAAAGGGGCTAAAGAAAAGGCTATAAATCTATTAGAGAGAGTCGGCCTAGGTGGACGGCATCATCATTATCCCAGTCAGTTATCTGGAGGAGAGCAGCAAAGAGTATCGCTGGCTCGAGCATTTAGCAATGATCCAGAAATCCTATTTGCCGATGAGCCTACCGGTAACCTAGATGAGGAAACAGGTCAGATCGTTGAAAATTTACTTTTTGAATTAAATAAAGAAAAGCAGACCACATTAGTCATAGTTACGCATGATCTCGAATTGGCCAATAAGACCGATCGCATCATTAAGCTCAAAGGCGGTAAAATAATCAGTGATCTATCTGTAAAATCAGCATCGATTATATGAAGTGGTCACTCATCGTAAAAACAGCCATACGGGATAGTAGGAAGGATAGGTCTAAGCTGTTTCTATTTATGTCTTCCATCATATTAGGGGTTGCTGCATTAGTTGCTATTAACTCCTTCAATGATAATCTCGTACGTGATATAGAGACACAGTCTAAGTCTCTACTAGGAGCAGATATGAGCGTAGGAGGAAATAAGCCGATACCCGATGCACTGCTCCATTCCTTAGATTCTCTTACTGCAGAAAAATCATCAGAAGTAGAGCTGTTTTCCATGTCCTATCTTCCCTCTATACAAGAGAGTCAGTTTGTAAGGCTGAAAGGGCTGACAGGAGACTTTCCGTATTATGGCCAGCTGATAACAGAACCAGCATCTGCATCGACCAGTTATAAAACAGGCAAATATGCCTTAGTAGACGATGGCATGATGATCCAGTATGATCTAGCTGTGGGAGACTCGATAAAGCTGGGAGCGGTGACTTTTCCTATACATGGTCGATTAATGAATGCCTTTGGGAGTATGGATGCTGGGACCTCTTTTGCTCCATCAGTGTACATTGCTGGGGCACAGATGCCCGCAACAGAATTAATACAACCGGGAAGTTTAGTCAATTATAAGAACTACTATAAAGTAGAAAATGATGTCGATCTAGATCAATGGAAAAAGGAACGAAAATCCAGATTCCGCAATGAATCTATGCGTGTCACCACTATAGAAGACCAAAGAGAAAACTTAGAAGAGGCCTTTTCTAATCTAAATAACTTCTTAAACATTGTAGCTCTGATTTCCCTGTTACTGGCCTGCATAGGAGTCGCAAGTAGTGTCCTGATCTATGTAAAGACTAAGGTGCAAAGCATTGCGATATTGCGATGTCTCGGAATGAAAGGAGAAGAAGCATTTATGGTTTACTTCCTACAGATATTTGTACTAGGGGTATTGAGTGTCATATTGGGTATCGCCATAGGTAGTGTAATTCAGCTTATACTGCCGATCGTACTTAAAGGATTCCTTCCGTATGAGGTAAACATGACGATGTCGACGAGTGCCATCGTCAAGGGGTTTTTGATGGGGGTGTTGAGTACGACCTTATTTGCATTGGGGCCATTATTAGGAGTGAGGGATGTAACACCATTAAAGGCATTGAGGGTTAGTGACGAGCCTTTAAAATCAAGTCCCTTAAGATGGCTGATCTATGGCTTGATCGTTTTATCAATAGCTGGATTTTTATATTCATTGACTGGATCATTTATAGATGCGGGGATTTTTACACTATCTATTCTAGCAGCTTTTCTTGTTCTATTTGGAGTTGCAAAATTAGTCACCTGGGCTGTACGAAGGTTTTTTCCTCACAATGCGAGCTTTGTACTCAGGCAGGGATTATCTAATCTATATCGTCCTAATAATCAAACACAAACACTCGTCGTCTCTCTAGGCCTGGGTACGGGTATATTAACCCTGTTGTTTATATTGCAAGGCTTGATCTTAGGGAATGTAGAAGATATGGGTGCAGGAAATCAGCCCAATATGATCGTGTTCGGAATCGAGACGGATCAAAGAGAAGAGATCGAGCAGATCACAAAATCCTTTGACATGCCCATAACTCAGCATGTACCTGTAGTGACGATGGAGCTGGCCGGTTGGAAGGGTAGGACTAAGAAGGACTGGATGCAAGATTCCACCCGTACTGCGAGGAGATGGGCCATCAATAGAGAAGCTAGAGTGAGTTATCGGGAAGAAATGTCTCCGGATGATGAGCTTATCGCCGGGACCTACACCGGAGTGCATAATGGTGGGGACTCTATCATGATCTCATTGGACGAGAGATATATAGAAGGCTTGGATGTAGAGCTTGGCGATGAGCTAATATGGAATGTACAAGGCACCATGATTAAAACGTATGTGGGAAGTATCCGCAAGATCAATTTTAGGAAAATGGAATCTCGGTTTTTTATTCTTTTCCCTACAGGTGTTCTGGAAGCTGCACCACAGTTTATGATACTGGTCACAAAGTCTCCTAGTAAACAGGTGACTGCAGACTTCAGAAATGCGGTCGTAAAATCCATGCCTAGTGCATCGGTCATCGATGTAGGGAATATTTTGGCTACATTAAATGACATCATCACCAAGGTCAGTTATGTCATTAAATTTATGGCAGGCTTCAGTATTTTGATCGGATTGATCGTGCTGATCAGTTCGTTATTCCTTTCTAAATATCAACGCATTCGCGAAAGCGTACTACTCAGAACATTAGGGGCTGTTGAAAACAAAATCTATAAAATCAATGCAGTCGAGTATGCAGCCTTAGGTATTCTGTCAGCATTGACGGGGATTCTATTGGCAGTTGTTGGAAGTTACTCTTTAGCAAAGTTTGTTTTTGAATTAGATTATAATCTTAGCTGGTGGCCGATCATAGGGATCTTTGTATTTATCGTCGCACTGACGGTGCTTATAGGTTTATGGAATAGTAGGGATGTCGTCAAAAGAAGTCCATTGGAAATATTGAGGAATGTCTAATCTCTATTTTGGCTAAAGCCAAATGAAAAGTCAGTTCATCCAGGTGGAAGGGTAGTGCTCATTCCTAAGATTATCTAATTGGTCATTTTTATCAAGGAAAAGATGGTATAGGTCACTGCGGTCTTCTTCCATCATGTAATCTAGAATACTTTGAAAAGCCTTGTTAATTTGTTCAGGCTTACTGGGGGTCATATGACTTAAGTATTTCTCCATTACCTTTAGCTTCAATTCTTTTGGTAAAATTTGGATATTGTAATAAGATGGTCTTTCGAGGATATTGATGTAAAGGTCTTCGGCTTTGATCATGTTTAATTGAAGACACTCTTCATATAATTCTGGGATATGGAATACATTAAGAATCGATACGGTAGGAGCTATTTTGAATTTTATAAACGGATATGCTGCTATTTTTTTTCTGTTTTCTAGAATGACTTGCCAGTTCATGTCTTTTCTAATGTACTCTCCTAAGGTATTGCTGGCATCTATACTAGCTAGTAATTCTACTTCCTCAAAATGGCTCCATAATTCCATCAGATCGTAATCCTTAAATTCTAATTTTGAGAAATTGGTGTTGTACCGTAGTCTAGACTTGGTCGCTTTGTTTTGTATTAACCATTCCAGGAGTGTATAATGCTCTTCAGTGACTAGGGGCTCGCCTCCTGCGAAATAAAATTCTTCTGCACCCATTAAGGCTTCAGCAGATGAGGTGATGAAAGTATTTAAATCGTCGATGTTTTTGATGATTGCTTTTTGTCCGATATTGGTGTTCAGTAACTGGGCATCATTAAACCATTTAGAGCTGGCCCCATGCCAGCATGTTCGACATCTAAAATTGCACACGTTGGAAAATCTTAGGTCGAAGTAGATAGGTCGTTTGGGCTTTTGATC
>CALDEN010000028.1 GCA_937942405.1 uncultured Saprospiraceae bacterium | reverse complement strand
GGACTCAATCTAAGTTCGCTACGTAAGAATGTAGGGATCGTTCCACAAGAGGTAATCCTTTTTGGAGGTACAATCAAAGAGAACATACTGTATGGTGATCCCAAAGCCAGCGATGCAGAAGTAGAAGAAGCTGCAAGAAAGTCCAATTCGCTAGATTTTATCAATGGTTTTCCAGATGGCTTAAAGACGATCGTCGGAGAGCGAGGGATTAAGCTTTCAGGTGGGCAACGACAACGTATAGCCATAGCTCGAGCGATTCTCAAAGATCCTAAAATATTACTTCTCGATGAGGCCACATCATCATTAGATGCGGAGTCGGAGAGGGTTGTGCAAGATGCTTTAGATAAGTTATTGCAAGGAAGAACTTCGATCATTATCGCTCATAGACTATCGACCATAAAGGAGGTAGATTGCATCTATGTTATAGAAAATGGAAGAATCGTCGAACAAGGAAGTCATGCTGAGCTCAATGCTCGTAAAGATGGTGCATATCATGCATTGGCCAAACTTCAATTCGAGATACATTAAATCCCTACTTGTAATTCAAAGTTTATCTATTTTTACATTTCAATTATTTTAATATGAGATATCTGTTATTTAGTCTTTTTCTTTGTATTTCATCGATATCTATCGCTCAGGTAGGAATCGGAGGTACGATTACCAATGACTGGTACCAACGGTATGTAAATCCAGATAATGTAGGTTCAGATGGAGCCGGAAGCGTGTTATTAAATGTGGGGGTCGGGCCCAAAATATGGGTAGGCATGGAAAAAGTAAGTTTGTCTCTTGAAGGAACGGCCAACTTTGGTCTATTAGGATTTTCATTAAATGATTATAAAGGGATGGGAATGATGGCCATACCTGTAACTGCTAGGTTAAATTTCCAAGGGCTTTCTTGCTTAGATAAAGAGGGTAAAATGGGTTTTATAATCGGTGGTGGTTTCCAGTGGAATAGAACTGAATTGTATGGAACGACGAATGGATTTGAAGATCAAGGAGGAACTAGGGATTGGTTTAAGACCATGGTTGTTGAGGTTGGTTATGGATTCGGTATGAGTGGTTTTGCCGGTTATGGAATAGCTAGATATGGCTGGGATCCTAATTCTCAGGCAAACAATTTTAGTATCGGATTGCAGTTCGATTTTAACTATCCTAACCTAAGGAAGATCACAGATCCTGCTAGCGAACTTTAATCTACGATAGTGCCTTCACTTAAATCATACAACACCTTCGGTCTAGACGTACGATGTTCTCAGCTTGTACGAGTACGATCTAAGGCACAGTTAGAAGGATTTATTTTAGAAAACAATCCTCTTGCCGAGTCTTGTATCATCTTAGGTGGAGGGAGTAATGTATTGCTACTCGGAGATATAGAAAGACCCGTACTCAGAAATGAAATTAAAGAAAGGAGTGTAGTCTCCGAATCCAAAAAGCATGTCATAGTTCGAGCAGGTGGAGGGGAGAACTGGCATCGATTTGTAAGATGGTGTATCCGCGAGGGATATGGTGGATTAGAAAATCTCTCTTTGATACCTGGTAGTGTCGGTGCTGCACCGATGCAGAATATCGGGGCCTATGGAGTGGAGATAAAAGATGTATTTCATTCTTTAGAAGCCGTGAATCTCAAGACCGGAAAAACACGAGTATTTAAAAAAGCTGCTTGTGCCTTCGGTTATAGAACGAGTGTGTTTAAAGAACGACTGAAAGGAAAGTACTTCATTACTTCTGTAAATTTTAAACTCGATAAAATCCATCAATTGTCTTTATCATATGGAGCGATACAAACGGAATTATCCAATCGTAATGTATCAAATCCTACGATCAAAGATGTATCTGATGTCGTCATCGCTATACGTAGATCCAAATTGCCAGATCCAAAGGAAATCGGAAATTCAGGAAGTTTCTTTAAAAATCCGATTATTAAATCGGCTAAAGCCAAAAATCTTAAAAAGGATTATCCCACTATTCCTGTATATCCTCAAGCAGATAAAATGAGCAAAATCTCCGCAGGGTGGCTTATCGAACAATGTGGATGGAAAGGCAAGAAAATGGGAGGTGCAGGATGCTATAAAAAGCATGCATTGATATTGATCAATCGAAAGAATGCAACTCCTCAAGATATTCTTAAGTTATGTGCAGCTATCCAAGAAAGTGTCTCTCAGAAGTTCGGAATAGATCTTATTCCTGAAGTCAATTTTATAAAATAAAAAAAGCCCTAATCACTATAGACCAGAGCTTTTTTTGAGAATGAGAATTTAAATTTTTACTTGATAAAGGAAGAACTTACGACATTGTCTTGACCCATTAATAGATTCAAGTTAAATGACCCTTTATCAAAATCATTTAAGTCCAATACGATTTGCTTTGAAAACAATGGGATCTGATATTCCAGTTCGCCATTGGCTTTTAATACTTGAACAAAATTTATTTCGTTAGCAGCATTAATGATCAGCGTATTGTCTGTTTCATTAAACTGGATGTCTAGGTTATGTTGATTCATTTGATCCATATTCATTTCAAATGATATCGCCTCAATTGTAAATAGATTCTCTGCTGGTAATGGATTGTTGGATGCCATTGCAGAAAGAGAAGAAAGAGAGATAATTACTAGAATACAAATTAAATTTTTCATAAGTCTTTATTTTTTTGTTGTTCGTGCTATGCACATATATAAGACAGGAATAACGGAGCAGACCTATAAGCTCTAGATACTACAAGGAGTACTCAAGGCATTACAAAGCCTATACAGGTAGCAAAATCGTGTCGGCTACTTATCATAAACTACCCAAAAGGGAGAAAACTTGATATTCAGGATAGGGGTAAGCTCGATTTGTAGATTTGTGTAAATGCGGATAAGCGAACATATCGCATTGCAATCCGTACGAGTAAGATTAGTTGAGGTAATATAAGTACAGATAAGAACATTGGCTTTAAGCCAAAATATTCACCCAGTAAATAGTAAACAACGAATGTGATAAACACGATCGATGATAGTATCATTCCTAAGAGAAGATACTTTATGGCGAAGGTTTGTTTGGCAGCATTCAGAATGGAAGCAGTAATCAGTGGTTGATCAGATCGAGCAATAGCAATTTTAGCCAATTCCTTAAACACACTGATTATATAGATGGAAAGAAGTAATAAGCCTGCAGAGACTTTGCATTTAAACATCAATTCTATTTCAGACTCCATTTCTAATATGTGAAGATCTGTTATTCCTATGTACCATAGCAGAAGAGCGATGATAAATAGATAGATTAAAATCGTGTAAATACTAAGTCTGAAGAATCGGAAGAAATATCGAGCCCCACTGGACCAAAACTCAGAAGAGGATGAATGCTTATCATTACTCAAACTAAGTCCGGTAAACCCACCTATATAAAAGATACTCCATAGTGTATATATGCCCATAATGAGAGACAATAGTTCAAAGCCCATACCTATACTAGATAAATGCTCTCTGAGAACATCTGTCCAAATGACAAAATCAAAATCCTGAGCAAGAAGGCCAGGGTAATGAGTCGTACTTAAACTTTGCGTTATGATCGATTTGAAAGGGCTAAGGGCAACAATCCCGAAAAGCATGTTGATCATAAATACGAGAAGTATTAACCACTTATGTCGTAGGAGATCTTTAAAACCATATGATATAGCGGAGAGGAGACTCATATGATCAGCGAGCTTAGTTCCAATATATGCTGAATACAACTTTGGGCCGTAGCCGAAAAACGATCAATAAACGTATCGGTAGATTCTAGATTTAGCGAATTATTTAAAAAGTTCTTATCCAGATATATTTTACGTTGCGGATCGATAAGAGCTGATACGACTTTCTGATTACTCTTTACCA
>CALDEN010000027.1 GCA_937942405.1 uncultured Saprospiraceae bacterium | reverse complement strand
ATCATCATTCCTTTTTGGGATGATATTAAACTGCTATGTGTTAGAGCACATAAATTATGTCCGCATATGTATTCTGTAGGTTGGGACTTGGCTATAGAGGAGGAAGGACCGGTATTAATAGAAGGTAATAATGGCTTTTCTCTATTGCATCATCAAATGGATGGACTGTTGAACTTTAAAGATTTGATCAAAAACTAAAATGTCCGAGCCAAATTTAATTGGACCGGACATTTGTTTTTAGTTCTTTTTAATTCTATTTAAGAATTCGCCATAATAGTGATCAAAGGCGTCTTTACAAGCGTAACCGTAGTTTCAGTAGTTGCATTAGCACCTTTACTCATCATTTCAGAGAATTTAGAATCTAAATCTACTATAGTTGGAGCATTCCAAGCTTTTTTTGAATTATTATCTATTGTCATGTTCATTGTGTTTTTCATTAAAAATCAGTATTCTACAATATTAAGACGTAAAATTACTGAATAATCACATATAAAACACCTGTTATGAGTAATTTAAATGTTAATTTTTCAATTGTTTTTCAAACATATCCTTGTATAAACCATCAATGGATGCTAATTGGACATGGTTTCCTTCCTGGACAACCTTTCCTTCTTCAAAAACGATAATTCTGTCAGCCGATTTCAGGTTATATAACCTATGAGTGACTAAGACGACAATATTGTCATTTGATATTTTTTTCAGATTAGAAAATATATCTGCCTCCGATATGGGATCGATAGAGCTTGTGGGCTCATCTAAAATTAGTAGTTGAGCTTTATTTTTATAAAAAGCTCTAGAAAGTGCAATTTTCTGCCATTGACCACCACTTAGTTCTTGACCTTTTTTAAACCATCTACCCAGCATTTGGTCAAATTTATTTGGGAAATTACCTATAAATTCTGAAGCTCCAGAATAGCTGACGGCTGTCTCAAGCATTCTTTCACTGTTTGTATTATTTTCAATATCGCTAAGTGTGATATTTTCTTTTACTGAAAATTGATATCTCGCAAAGTCCTGAAAGATTACAGCGATTTTATCTCTCCAGCTACGTAGGGAAGTGTTTCTTATTTGGGTATCATCCCAATAAATAACACCTTCAGAGGGATTGTATAGTCTACACAGTAATTTTACCAATGTGGTTTTACCACTTCCATTTTCTCCAACTAATGCCACTACTTCTCCCTTCTTAAAGCCTAAGCTTATATTTTTAAGAACTTCTTTCTCTGTTTGCGGGTATTTAAAACTCAAATTTTCTATTCGTAAGCCTTCTCTTAATGAATCTACGGGGGTAAACTCATTGGGTTCTTTGATAGAGGATTTAAGGTCTAATAATTCATAAAGATGGCTTAGGAATAATCTACTATTATATAGACTGATCGTTGCTGCTAGGCTTTTCTGAATTGCGATTTGTCCCTTTTGGAAAGCTTGTAAAAACATAACTAAATCACCTATAGTAAGAAACCCATTTACAGTTCTCCAAGATATAAATGCAAAAGTTGAAATCATTGCAATTACCTCCATAGATTTGGCCATAAATCCGTAACTCGCTTTTCTTGAATTTATCTTATATTTTTCATCAAAAAGTCTTGTTCTGAGACTAGTAAATTTATTTGAGAAATAGCTACTTAGATTGAAAATTCTGATCTCTTTTGCGTAAAAGTCAGTTGTAAGTAGTTGGTAATAATAATTAGACTCCCTTTGTGTTGTAATTTTATCGACTTCCCATTTATACAATACTCTCGTGTAATGCCATTTCACCCAAGCAATAGGTATGGCAAATGAAATTAAAATAAGAGTGATACCCCAGTGTAAATACAATAATAGACCTCCAAGAGATATCAATAAAAATGCACTGCTGATTAAGTCTGTAAGACTTCTTAATACTTGTACAGGCTTGTGTAATGATTGTGTCTGTGCCTGATGAAAATTATTGTAAAACGCTGAATTCTCATAATAACTTAAATCTATCTCACTTCCTTTTTTTGCAACTTGAGTTGAAATAACATCAGTTACTTTCTGTTGTTGGGATTCGCTGAAAAGTAATTGGTAGTTTTCAATTAGGGCACTAATAATTTGAATCACACCAAAGATGATGATGTAAATCAGTATTGTTTGAAAGTCAATAGAGGTTTTTACAGTAATAGAATCCACTATTAATTTAGTCAAGTACAACTGAGCTATAGGTAGGATTGCATTTAGTATTTGGGAGATAAATAACAGGACCGTCCATTTACGGCTGCACTCCCAAACTAGTTTTATTGTTCGCTTAATGTGTGAATTGAAAAACATCTAATGTAAAGTTATCATTTACTGATAACACCAAAGGATTTAATCTACATACCTACTCAACTTACCATATCGATACTCAGCAATATAAGCTGATTTAAAACCGGACTCTACGACTAGATCTACTAATTTTCTAGCCCCTTCTATGGTTTCAGAATTGCCGATAAGATATCTCGTACTTCCTTTAGTATCGAAGGTCTCTCTATACAATGGGCCTATGTGTCTAAGTTCAGGGAAATCTTCTGTAGGGCTGCCTAGTACTCTGAATAGGATATGGTACGAAAATTCATCATCATTAAAAATATGATCGATGCGATATTCTAAATTTTTAAGCTCAGGTTCAGCATTAGCTTTTAAAGCTACATCATTGTCGAGGCGAGCTGTTACTTCTGGCTCTATGCCTTCCTCATAATACCTATAAAGGGTAGCATTTTTATATTCTACGATATAACAAGAATTATATCCCTTGTTTTTTAACGGGGTAATGTATTTTTTTAGATGCCTTGGATTATCAGAAGAGCCCATAAGATATCTCGTAGTACCTAAATCATTAAACGTTTCTCTGTATAGATCGCCTATACCTTTTAGTTCATTAAAAGTTTCATCTGGGTTACCAATAACTTTGAAAAGTACGTGGTAACTGATTTTATCACTATCTGCAATAGGCTCTATTCGATCTCCTTCTCCTCTAGTTTCTCTTTTGATCTCCTGGATAGATTTCGATTCTTGATTAGCCTGAGCTTTATTTTCAAAAGGTATTTTAGATGCTAGATTAAAATATTTGTTACTAACTTCTTTTAATTTCCTTTTAGAGTCGTACTTGTTGTATTTTTTATTGGTTATGTATTCTACTTCATTTAGGAAGGCATCATAAGCTGCGGAGATATAATCGGCAGACTCTATAAATTGAATATTGTCTTTTACAATTACTGCAATCTTTTCTTGGTAGTTATCATTTGCACTTTTGATGATTTCAACATTATCAGAATAAATGCTGTTAGCGTCTAATAGTAGATTGGTTCTAGCATTTCGTGAAATGTTATCATTGGATAACTTTTCGTAGGCCTTTATGAGTCTATCGTTGGCTTGATCGATCTGACCTCTTAATTGAACCCCTTTGACATCTACATTATCCGTATTTAAATCAGTGGTACTATTTTTAGTGATAATATCCTGAGGTTGAGGACCTATTCCGTCTTTGTATATGGGGCGTATTTCGTAGTAGGCATGTATTATACAGTTGTTTTCATCATCGAAGAGTTCGTTTTTGAAATTGCAATTATTGCAGCCTACACTTGCTCCTTGGTTTCTGAATGAATGCTCAATGATTTCATCATAATGATGATTTTTCCATTGATTGCCTAGTTTGAATGCCATGAAATACTTTTCAATATCTCGTTT
>CALDEN010000026.1 GCA_937942405.1 uncultured Saprospiraceae bacterium | reverse complement strand
CCATTGCCAGTTTTGCTTACGGACTGTCACACCCTGTGGTAGATGGGAATGTTCTGAGACTTGTGAGTAGATACTTCGGGATAGAAGAATCGATAGATACTACCACGACCAAGAAAACCGTCACAGAGCTGATGGAGCAAGCGATAAAAGGTACAGACCCTGCGATCTTTAACCAAGCGATCATGGATAAAGGGGCCCTCATCTGTACACCAAAAAAAACAAAATGTGAGCAATGTATACTGGCAGAATCCTGCTATGCCCTAGCAAACGACAAGGTAGCTACACTACCTAAACGAACCAAAAAGATTAAAAAAACCACGAGGTATATCTTTTATTATTTTATCCGAGATCATACTAGCACATATATCCGTAGACGAGACCATAAAGGAATCTGGCAAGGTTTGTACGAACTACCCTTTATCGAAGTAGAAGAGAAGGAGTTCGATAAAGAGACTCCGACAGCAGACTATATGTTAGATCATGATAAGATCGATTGTTCTGAGGTTTATAAACACCTGTTAAGTCATCAGACCTTATATATTAAATTTATACATGCACGAGGAGAGGTCTCAGATGAATCCTATACTAAAGTGCAGTTAGATAAACTGGGCGATTATGCATTTCCTAAAGTGATCCTATCTTACTTTGACGACATTTCTAGTTTGACTTAAGTCACCTGATAGGCCATTTTCAACATTAATTTGGTATAAGATGTTGGTTTAGTCGATCCATAAAATAGTTCCATCCCCCGATCCAACTATCTCTTTTGAATTCAGGAATACGATCATCGAAATCTTTTATGATTTCTATGGTCAAATGTATCGTACACCCGATGTCTGATTTTTCTAACTCAAAAGTCAAATATGAGTCTCCGTCATATCCTATATAATTCCAATTATAGACTATTTTGGATAGTGGAACGACTTCCATAATGAGCCAGTGATGTGGAAACACACGGGATTTTCCTTGTATGTCAAATGTTATCTCGAAGCCCTTTTCTGCTTTAAAATCTGGGATTTCTGCAAAGAACCATTTTCTCATTGCTGTAAGATCAGTGAGTGCGAGCCACATATGGTTAACATCTACCTCAAAGGGGTACGAGAGCTTTATAGGACTATTTATATCTGACATATAGCTTTTTTATAAAAATACAATGAAAAATAAAGAATGGACTTCCTGATGATGTATGGCGATTTTGGCTACATAAGCCATAAAATCTTAATAACTTTGAATAAAAATCACAGAGAATGATAAATAAGGTATTGTTGATAGGAAATTTAGGAAAAGATCCAGAGATAAAGCACTTTGAAGGTGGTAAAGCTGTAGCTAAATTTTCTGTTGCAACAAATGAAAATTACATGGATAAGGCTGGAGAGTGGCAGACCAATACAGAATGGCACGATGTAGTGGTGTGGAATAGAAATGCAGAAAGAGCAGAGAAGCAGTTAAAGAAAGGGATGATGGTATATGTTGAGGGAAAACTTACGCATAGAAAATGGCAAGATGATCAGGGGAATAATCGCTATACAACAGAGGTCGTTGCAGCTACATTTAGAATGTTAGAACGAAGAGATCAGCAAAGTAGTGGTTATAATAATTTACCTGGGGCAGAATCAGCACCTTCACCACAAGTTGCAGAGCCTGTAAAAGCAGTCAACAACAACACCGGTGGTGGAGCCATGGATGACGATTTACCGTTTTAATAAAACTCATTTTTTAACTAAAATAAAAACTTGGATCCCGAGCACCCCGCACAGTCTAGTGCACATATCATGATGCTATTGATGGCGTTGTCCATTGCAGGTAGCATATGGGGAGTAGTGTTTTTAATCGTATTGATTATTTTGTCTGCCGCTGTCTCTGGTTCGGAGGTGGCTTTCTTTTCTTTCAGTCCTCAAGAAGAGCAAATTGTCGAAAACGATGAATCCCTTTCAGCTGTACGTATCAAGGACTTAAAATCGAGACCTGAAAAATTACTTGCAACGATTCTCATTACAAATAATCTAGTAAACATCGCTATCGTAATCGTCTCAGACTATCTTTTACGTTCATGGATAGGCGACAATGCTTTTGAGAGTATATCTCAGAGTATTATAGATATTATTGGAGATGCTTGGTTTACCGTTCAAGAGGTTGCTAGGGGTATCAGTTTTACGATATCTATTGTGTTGGTAACTTTTATTTTGGTCCTATTCGGTGAGATTGCTCCTAAGATATATGCCAATCTAAATAACATCTCTTTTGCAAAATCGATGTCGTTCCCACTTTTGGTTTTTACTAAAATATTTTCGCCGATAAGTAATGTCTTAGTTAAGTGGTCCCAGAAAATAGAATCGAGATTAGATACAGACAAGTGGAGTAATACAGGAAACACAAACAAAGAAGATCTAGATAGAGCCATCGAACTGGCATCTCTACAGATAGAGGAATCTCCCGAACAAGTAGATATTCTAAAAGGGATATTAAAGTTCGGTGATGTCGCTGCAAAGCAGATTATGAAGCCTAGAGGGGATGTAGTCGCCGTAAGTATTGACACTAACTACAAAGAACTCATGAATGTCATTAAGGAAAACGGGTACTCTAGATTGCCAGTCTATGAGGAGGATTTCGATGAGCTCAAAGGAATACTTTACGTAAAAGATTTACTAGGTCTTACCTCTGAAGGAGACGATTTTAAATGGCAAAAACTCATAAGAGAGAAAATTCTTTATGTTCCAGAATCCAAAAAAATCGATGATCTCTTGAGAGAGTTTCAGAGTGAGCGTAATCATATGGGGGTCGTCGTAGATGAGTATGGGGGAGCATCAGGCATCATTACCCTAGAGGATATTATGGAAGAGGTGATCGGAGATATCAAA
Organism: uncultured Saprospiraceae bacterium; assembly: GCA_937942405.1. GTDB lineage: Bacteria > Bacteroidota > Bacteroidia > Chitinophagales > Saprospiraceae > JAHDHU01. The sequence goes on along the minus strand of CALDEN010000026.1, from coordinate 3,540 downwards.
GATGAGTTTGATGATGCTGAGGAGGTAGAGTATCTAATGCTGAGTGAGACCCATTATATCTTTGAAGGAAAAACCTTGATTAACGACTTTTGTCGTATTACCTCTTTTGAGCAAGAGTACTTTGATGAGGTAAAGGGAGATGCTGACTCACTGGCAGGATTACTTTTAGAGCTTACAGGGTTTATACCACGTAGAGATAAAGAGGTTAGCTATAAAGAAATAAAATTCAAAGTAGTTTCTGTAAGTAAGAAGCGTATAGAAAAAATTAATGTAATCATAGATCGTAAAGCATGATGTACCGTGTAGTATTGGGTATGGCACTCGTTATATTGTTATCCGGATGCCAGGAAGAGAAGCTTTTTTTGCCTAAGCCTAGATCCTTCCCCAAGATTAGTTATCCCGAGACTAAGGTTTTTCAGAACTTCGGAGAGTCTTACTGTGACTTCGGTTTCCGATATCCTACCTATTCGAGCATAAAACAAGACAAGTATTTTTTTGAAGATAAACCGGTACACCCATGTTGGTTCGATATAGAGTCTTCTTTGTTTAACGCGACCATGCACTGTTCCTACTATCCTCTAAATGGACGTAAGAGCTTAGATGATCTGGTAAACGATGCGTATCGTCTAGCCGGTAAGCATAATGTAAAAGCCGAATATTATGAAGAGTCCGTATTAAATTATCCTGGAGACATCAAAGGTGTCCTTTTTGAAATAGAAGGCGATGTAGCTACCCCTGTTCAGTTTTTTCTTACCGACAGCACTAGTCACTTTTTCAGAGCTTCATTGTATTTTAATAGTAAAGTAAACCCCGATTCGATAGCTCCAGTGCTGGATTATGTAATGCAGGATATAGATACCCTCTTAAATAGCTTCTACTGGAAATAAAAAAAGTCCTAGAATAGGATTACTATTCTAAGACTTCAAATAAAGGGTGTTATGAAACTGTTCATAAACGAACTGAGTTGAAATTACTCAGCAGTTTCATCTATAGTATCTGGCACTTCTTCAATTTCTTCTTTGAAGGTTGCTTTGATAAGTAATTCGATCTCTTCTGCTACTTCTGGGTTATCCATCAGAAATTGTTTAGCACCTTCTCTTCCTTGAGCGATCTTAGCATCTTTATAGCTATACCATGATCCACTCTTTCCGATGATGTCTTTATCTACGCCTATATCTACAATCTCTCCAGTCTTAGATATACCCATTCCGAACATTATGTCGAAAAATGCAATTCTAAATGGTGGAGCTAGTTTGTTTTTAACCACTTTTACCTTTATCGGATTACCGATAATGTTTCCTTCTTTGTCTTTGATAGATGCTCCAGACTTTCTGATATCCAGTCTTACAGAAGCGTAAAATTTAAGGGCATTACCACCTGTAGTTGTTTCCGGATTTCCGAACATCACTCCGATCTTCTCTCTCAATTGATTGATAAAAATACAGCAACATCCAGTACGTCCGATGGTACCTGTAAGTTTTCTCATGGCCTGTGACATTAGTCTCGCCTGAAGACCCATTTTAGAATCTCCCATCTCTCCTTCGATCTCTGCTTTAGGGACTAAAGCGGCAACAGAATCTATTACGAGAATATCTATTGCACCAGAACGTATGAGGTTTTCAGCAATTTCTAGAGCTTGTTCTCCATTATCAGGTTGAGAGATTAGTAGATTTTCTGTGTCGACACCTAATGCTTCTGCATAGAATCTATCAAAGGCATGCTCTGCATCTATTATCGCTGCGATACCTCCTCTTTTTTGACATTCTGCGATTGCATGGATGGCTAAAGTTGTTTTACCAGAAGATTCTGGTCCGTATATCTCTACAACTCTTCCTTTAGGAAGTCCATTTACACCTAATGCGATATCTAATCCGAGTGAACCTGTAGGGATGGTTTCTATCTCTACTACCTGCTTGTCTCCAAGCTTCATGATGGTTCCTTTACCGTAGGTTTTATCTAGTTTATCGACAACTAGACTAAGGGCTTTAAGTTTTGATTCTTTCTCTTTATCTTTTGACATGGCTGGTTATATTAAGGATATAAATATACGTAAGATATCCACCACCTTTGTTAATAAAGGATATTAAAAAAACCCATACCCGATTACTCAGATATGGGTTCTTGACACCAAAAAATTTTACTCGACTAAGGATTTGTCCTAGCGAGATTTTCTTTACTAATACTTAGGATGTTGTTTATAATATCTTCGGAAGGGGTTAAACTTACCTCGGGAAGTTGAGTAACAGCATCGTAAATATGTTTGAATTCGGTACGTAGGGCAGGATCTGCTGCCATTGCATCATCTAGATCAAAATATTCCTGAAAAGGAGCTTCTCCGTAAATGATTTGTACCAGCTTGTTTGAAGTGTAGATTTTATCCATAGAATAGTTTAGTTCAACAATATAGTTTGATACATAAACTGATGCGATTCTTATTTTATTGTATGATTATCAATAATTTGGTCTAATGAGGAAGGATTGCCTAATATGCACAACATATTGGCCTATTTCCACTAGAATATTTGAAAATAGTGTGACCTAGCTAGCTGAATATCAATCTGTTAAGAGAAACAGGAATTATAACAAAAGGGATAATATCATAAGTGATATTTAATAAACTCCTATCCTTTCACCCTAAACCACTGCTGTGTCCTTCCGAAAATAGAGAGTTTTAAATAACCTCGTACGTCTAGTACATCTGCAGATGCCATAGATATTTTACAGCCGTATTCTTTGCCGGTTTTAGGGTCTAAGATGGTTCCATGGTCATAATAATCTCCATGGTCTTCTAGATCCCAGAGGATGACCATGCCTTCTATGGATTGGTTTTTACGAGATCCTTTGCATTTTTTACATTCGGTCAATGTAGCTCCTGATAGCAATTTTATGACTTTGCCGTATAGTTTCCCGTCTTGCTCATAGATTTCGATATGAGATTTAGGTTTTCCGTCTTCGTCATCGACGTTTTCCCAGATTCCTATTGGACTTTGGCCTTGAGCCATAAAACATAAAAAGAGTGCGATATTAAGAAGTAGGAATTTTTTCACTGTATTGCGGTATTTTCTGTTCAAAGGTATAACGAATTTTTTCAAGTAATGGGTGTTTTGTTTGTCCACTTATTTCTCTTCCATCTAATTCTAAGATAGGAGTGATCTCACCCATAGAACCGGTACAGAAAAATATATCGGCATTATAGAGTTCGGTCAGGGAGATGTTTTTTTCGACACAAGGTATATTTTGTTCCTTACAGATTTCTATAACGAGGGCTCTGGTAATTCCAGGCAAACAGGCATCGGCATGAGGAGTATATACCACATCGTTTTTGATCATAAAGACATTGGTCCCGTGCAGCTCTGAGGCATATCCATAGGCATCTAACATGAGAGCAGCATCTACTCTGGCAAAGTTACTTTGGATTTTGGCCTGTATGTTATTGAGTAGATTATTATGATGGATCTTAGAGTCTAGATGCATCGGAGAATTTCTACGGATGGTAGATGTGATGACACGTATGCCATGATCGTTATCATATACCGGTGG
>CALDEN010000025.1 GCA_937942405.1 uncultured Saprospiraceae bacterium | reverse complement strand
GAAAAATATGGACAAGGAGGTTTTGGTTATGATCCTGTATTTATTCCTGAAGGATATGATAAAACATTTGCAGAGCTCGGTGATGATATTAAGTCTCAGCTGAGCCATCGTTTCCTAGCCTTGACTAAGATGAAAAGACATCTAGCTCGATTATAAAAACACGAGTTAGGTACGTATCGTACTTAAAAGTAAAAATCCAACACGACCAGAGCTCCGAAGATCACACTCGCAATTCCATTTGTCGTGAAAAATGCGAGATTTATTTTATCCAGTTTGGTCGCACTGACTAACGTATGCTGATAGATGAGCAAGCCCGTAAATAAACTTACTGCTACCCAATGTATCATCCCGATGCCTTCATGAAAAGCACTCAACATATAGCCGTTATAAACTAAAACCACGGCACAAACTAGATGTAAAACACGAGAAACTTTGAGAGCATTTACTTTACCCAATGCTACAGGTGTAGAGTTCAGCTTATGGTCTCTATCAAACCCCTCGTCCTGCAAAGCATAAATAATATCAAAACCAGAAACCCACAACAGTACAGCTACTCCATATAAAACAGGAATGACATGAAAGGCATTGGCAACAGCCACATAGGCTCCTACCGGTGCCAGAGCTAGACCTAATCCCAATACCATATGGCATAATGAGGTAAATCGCTTAGTATATGAGTAGCCCAAAACGACCGCTAAGGCTATCGGACTGAGAAAGAAACACAATTGATTGATAAAAAATGTTGCCCCGATAAACAAAACACAGTTGATGCTTACAAATATCAATGCGGATTGAGAACTTATTAATCCAGCTGGGATTTCACGACTCGCAGTACGTGGATTGAGTATATCTATATCTCGATCCAGATATCGATTAAATGCCATCGCTGCATTTCTAGCGAGTACCATGCATAGCAATACTAGTCCTAACTTGTCCCATCTAAAACTAAGATCATTTAAAAAATGTGCTAAGAATACACCGACCATAGCAAATGGCATTGCAAATATGGTATGGCTGAATTTTACAAGACTGAGATAGTTCTTCATACTAGTATAAAAAACAAAAAGCCCATGAAATGTTTCATGGACTTTTTGATTAATTTTTATTTAAGTGCTAATTATTGAACTGCTGGAGTAGCTGCCGCTGCATCTTTCTTTACAGTACCTTTGATAGTAAGGTATGTATTTGCAGGATCTGTGTTAGCAGTAATCGTAACTCTTTTAGATTGAGCAGCACCTTCTGGCTTACCTTTTCCTTTAGAATCGAACTGTACTTTGATCTCTGATGAAGCACCAGGAGCGATAGGCTCTCTTGGCCAATCTGGAACTGTACATCCACAACTTCCTTTTGCGTTACTGATGATTAATGGTTCTTTTCCTGTGTTTGTAAACTTATAGTTATAAACTACTTTTTCACCTTCCATAATCTCACCATAGTCATGTGTCGTTTCTTCAAACTCAACAGACGTAAGAGGTCCTACAGGTACTTCTGGTGTAGGTGTTACAGGAGTAGTTGTAGCAGGTGTAGTTACAGCTTGCTCAGATACTGCTGGTGTAGCAGATGTATCAGCTGTAGAGTTTCCATCACTTTTACATGCTGCAAACGTGATTAAAGCAAAGGCAAATAAGCCTAGAATTCTAAAATTTTTCATTTCCAATATTTAATGATTAAGATTCAATACTTCAAATGTAAGTACGATTTAAGCCGCAAAGCTAATATCTTGAATCGGTTAACAACGCATTAACAAGATACCGCAGCTAAATCGCTAAAAGCCCGCAAATTACATATTAAATATTAACAATACATAATCTGAAATCGTGAATTTATTAAATTTTACCCCTTCTAATATACCCCGAAGTAATGCACTATGAAATGTACAGACATTGGAGTAAGCCCGATAAGTATCTGATTATCACTACTTAGCTGCTATCCATTTTTCAAAGTCAGTTAAACTCAGGCAGTTCAAGCAATCACTTGTTTTTAAAAATCCCTTTCTTGCTGCATTTACCCCATATCGGATATCTTCTATTCCCTTTACACTATGAGCATCTGGATTGATCGCAATCATCACCCCTTTTTCTGTAGCATATGGGATCCATGTATAATCGATGTCTAGTCGATGCGGATTGGCGTTGAGCTCGATGACGACATTGTTAGCAGCACATGCATCGATTACTTTCTGATGGTCGATGGGATATCCTTTACGAGACAACAGTAATCTTCCTGTCGGATGACCTAGTATCCGAGTATATGGGTTTTCGATGGCTTTGATCAGTCGCTTCGTGGCTTTATCCTCATCCATTTTGAGATTAGAATGCACCGAGGCGATAATCAGATCAAAGCCCTCTAGTATCTCATCCGTATAATCGAGTTCTCCGCTAGAGAGAATATCTGACTCGATACTCTTAAATATTTTAAAATCAGTCCATTGTGTATTCAGCACATCTATTTCTTCCCATTGCTGCATTACTCGATCTTCTTTCAGCCCATTGGCATAGAAGGCAGACTTAGAGTGATCCGACATCACGAGATAGTTATAACCTAGATCTATACACCGCTGAGCCATCTGAGAGACACTATTAACCCCATCGCTATAGGTAGAGTGATTGTGGACTACTCCTTTTATGTCCACAAGGCTTACAATATCCTCAATCTCTTCATGGCGATCTTCTTCTAAAATGTATTCGTCATCCCTAAGCTCTGAAGGTATATATGGTAGCTCTAGAGCTTCAAAAATGTCTTCTTCGGTTTCTAGACTTTCGTAATTACCGAGGGCATCTAAAAAATCTCCCGAAGAGGAAGTTTCCAATAAGTCGATTCCCAAACTCCCCATACTCGAAGCTATAATACTCACTGGACAATCTAAATAAGATAGCTGCTCCTTAGTCTCATCATAGAATAGATCTTCGATGTCTTCAGCGATATCACTTTCAGAGAGATCTAGTGTAGTGATGATCTCTATGGTCTCGACGATCGGGAATAATCGCTTAATCTCTCCCGTGATGATAAATCTCTCCGGATAATGAGCACTGAGTTTACTTAACAGGTCTAATGCAATGCTTTCGGCTGTTGCCCAATGTAATTTGCCCTTAGAGGCAAAAAAATATTCCAGCTGTGTTATCAGTTGCTGCTGTGTTTTGGCTCCGAATCCTTTTACTTCTACGAGTCGATTTTCATTACAAGCGTACAATAACTCCCCTGCTGACTCTATAGATAACTCCTCCCATATGAGTTTTACTTTTTTGGGCCCTAGCCCCTTAATCTTGAGCATGTCTTGAATGCCCTCGGGAGTCATTTCCTTGAATTTATTCAAGGTTTGAAGCTCTCCGGTACTTAGTAATTCTTGGATCTTATCACTGATCGCTTTACCCACACCAGGTAGACTATTGATATCGTCCGTAGACATCGTGGCTAATTCTTGAGGCAGCTTTCTGATATTTATATATGCACTCGAGTACGACCTCGTCTTGAAGGGATTCTCTCCATGGAGCTCCATAATTTTCCCTAAAAACTGAAAGGTTCGAGCTATTTCTCTATTCGTCATAATTTGATTCTTCTACGCTTTTGCGAAATTAGATTAATCCGTTAATTTTGTGAGGTATTAAAAAAATAATTAACATGAGAATCGGTATACTCTTATTACTTTCTGTCATTATGATGTCTTGTGGAGGTCCTAGCAGTGGCGGAGGTATTGATTTATCTGGCTATACTACTACTAACCTAACCGGTAATGGAGTCAGAGCTCAAAAATTCAGTGCAGACGGCACCCTCGTTGAAGAGGGATATGTCGCCAATGGTAAAATGAATGGTGTATGGCTTACCTATCATCCTGACGGGTCTATTAAGACATTGACCACTTATGTAGATAATTTAAAATCTGGACCACATCTAGAGTTTACACAAAGAGGACAGATTACACTCAAAGCATACTTTGACAATGGGGAGTTTGATGGGCCTTACGGCAAATACAAAAGCGGTCGTCCGGTAAGTGAGTCCACCTACAAAAAAGGGAAATTAGATGGTACGCATAAAGAATTCTTTACCAGTGGTAGAGAATCGGGAAAACTGCAGAAACTCGTAGAATTTAAAAATGGGGTTCAGGACGGTAAGTTAGAGTACTACGATGAAGAAGGCAATGTGACACTCACCTATCAGTATGAAAACGGTGTAAAACTCGACGGAGGTATTGTCAAATAATTTTGAGTATAGACCTTCAACTCATTCGATTTAAGGATCGATTAATTACCAAAGTTAAAGACGGAAAATCGTTTATACTAGATCCCATCCGTAAAAAATACATCGTCTTAACCCCAGAGGAAATGACGAGACAGCTGATCGTTTGCTATCTGATTGAAGATCTTAAGTACAGTCCTAATCTAATCCAATTAGAAAAAAAGATAAACGTAAATAAGCTCGCTCGTCGGTATGATCTCATCGCTTATGATAGATCTTTAAAACCATACCTGCTCCTCGAGTGTAAGTCTCATAAAATAAAAATTGCCCAAACCACCTTTGATCAAATCGCCAATTACAATTTAAGTGTCAAGGCTCCCTATTTACTAATCAGTAACGGAATAGAAGCATACTGCTATCACATAGATTATGACACTCGGAAGATCACCGCTTTAGATACCATTCCTCAACTGGCATAATTAAAAATATCACTCATCATTTAGTTAGATTAGTTAGACGATTCATGATTTAGTTTTAATTTAGACGATCTAAACTATTCAATGAAACAAGCTCGAATCCTAGTTACAGGAGCTGCAGGTCAGTTAGGCAAAGTGCTTACTGAATCTCTTCGTGAAAAATATGGTATCCACAATGTAATCGCCACGGATATTAACAGCCTAGTGGAAGAGTTGCCGCCATATGAATATCTAGACATTCTCAACATTGAACGCTTAAAATCCCTAATAGATAAATACGAGATAAACCAAATATATCACTTAGCAGCTATCTTGTCAGCTAGTGGTGAGCGTAACCCTGCATTTACATGGAATATAAACCTCAATGGGCTTTTGGGCATTCTTAATCTCGTGGTAGAGAAAAAAATAGAACGACTCTTCTTTCCCAGTACCATTGCTGTTTTTGGGAATACGACACCTAGAGTAAATACTGCTCAAGACGTCCCATTATTGCCTGAAACCATTTATGGAATGAGTAAAACCAGTGGCGAACTGTGGTGCAACTATTATCATAAAAAACATGGAATAGATGTACGATCGATACGATACCCTGGAGTAATCGGATGGCAATCTATACCCGAAGGAGGAACGACAGACTATGCGGTAGAAATCTATCATGCAGCATTAAAAGACAAGCACTATACCTGCTTTCTAGAAAAAGATACTCGATTACCGATGATCTACATGCCCGATGTCATAAGAGCAACGATAGATCTTATGGCCGCAGACAAATCAGACATCTCATTGCGATATGGCTATAACCTAGCTGCAATGAGCTTTACACCAGAAGAAATCGCCGCATCGATAAAAAAGCACATTCCTGATTTTACCATCGATTACAAACCAGATTTCAGACAAGCGATCGCGGCATCATGGACAGAAAGCATCGATGATAGCCAAGCCAGAAAAGACTGGAAATGGAATCCTGAATATGACCTAGACAGCATGACCAAAGACATGCTAAACAACTTATCTAAAACAGCAATAAACAAGTAAATAAAACTATGTTTTCAAACGTAAAAGAATCTCTAAAGCAAGAACTAGATCAGATCAAAGCGGATGGATTATATAAAGAAGAACGAATTATCACCTCTCCACAAGCAGCCGACATCGTAACCGACAAAGGCGAAGAAGTCATCAATTTTTGTGCAAACAATTATTTAGGACTTTCCTCTCATCCTGATGTGATCCAAGCTTCTAAAGATGTAATAGATAGTCATGGATTCGGGCTATCCTCCGTACGTTTTATATGCGGCACCCAAGACATACATAAAGAACTAGAAGCAAAGATTGCCGACTTTGTAGGTGCAGAAGATGCCATACTTTATGCTGCAGCTTTTGATGCCAATGGTGGCCTATTCGAACCGATCTTAAATAAAGAAGATGCGATCATCTCAGACACCCTTAACCATGCGTCGATCATAGATGGTATCCGATTATGCAAGGCTCAGCGTTATCGATTTATCAGTAACGATATGGAAGACCTGGAGGTTAAATTAAAAGAAGCCAAAGAGAAGGGAGCACGACGTATCCTTATCGCAACGGATGGCGTATTTTCCATGGATGGTGTGATCGCTCAGGTTGATAAAATCTGTGACCTTGCGGATCAGTATGGAGCGATGGTCATGGTAGATGACTGCCATGCTACTGGCTTTACAGGAAAGAGAGGAAGAGGTAGTGCTGAGCATTGCGGAGCGTTCGGAAGACCTGACATCATCACTGGAACATTTGGAAAAGCTCTGGGAGGTGCATCTGGAGGATTTACAGCAGGACGTAAGGAGATCGTAGATATGCTGCGTCAACGATCTAGGCCTTATTTATTTTCCAATACACTGGCTCCATCTATTGTAGGTGCCAGTATCAAGGTATTAGATGTATTGAATGAGTCTACCGAACTGAGAGATAAATTAGAGGCCAACACTGCATTTTTCAGAAAAGGGATGACAGAGGCTGGATTCGATATCGTACCAGGTGTACATCCGATCGTTCCAGTTATGCTTTA
>CALDEN010000024.1 GCA_937942405.1 uncultured Saprospiraceae bacterium | reverse complement strand
TGTATCGATAGAGTATAGCTTTACCATATTAATATCCGATTTTATTCGTTTTTGATTTTGCACTGATTTTGATCATTTTCAGAGCAGTAGTGGCTGCCTCATCTCCCTTGTTGCCATGCTTTCCTCCTGCACGTTCTTTGGCTTGTTCAATTGTGTTAGGTGTTAATACACCGAATATCACGGGCTTATCCATCGAGAGATTGAGCATCTGTATGGCAGAGGCTACAGAGTTAGAGATGTACTTGTCATGATCGGTTTCTCCTTTGATCACACAACCTAAGCATATGATCGCGTTAGGGTGATGTTTTTTGTTGGCTATTTTGGCTCCGAGTGGTAGTTCGAAAGTCCCAGGAACATCGATTTCGGAGATGTTCTTTTTGGAAATACCATTGGCGATCAGTGTTTTCTTTGCGGCTTTCGCCAAAGTGCTGGTAATACTCGGATTCCATTCAGATCTGACGATGGCGATCTTTAGGTCTTGGGGATTGTCGAGTTCGATGATCTGCTGATCGGAGAGGTTGGTTTTCTTAGTGGCCATAATTACAATTACAGAAGCGGTTAAATAAATAAAGGTAAGCATGAGACTTCATACTTACCTTTATATCGCTGATTTCTAAATGTATTTTAATTCAGATATTTATCGATATCTGCCCCTTCTGCTGAAGTAGGATATTTCTCTTTTATCGTCGCATATGCCTTTTGAGCGGCTGCATTATCTCCTTGTACCTGACAAAGCATTCCGTACTTTTTGAGGTAATATGGAGAGAGCAATTCGTTTTCTGTTCCGTATGCTGCTTTCTTGTAGTAGCTTAGAGCATTGTCGAAATCATTCATTTCTGAGTAAGCGTCACCCATCGCACCATTTTTCATGGTAGGAGTAATCTGACCTGCTGCACTAAATGATGACAAGTATTCTATTGCTGATTCGTTATTACCTAGGTTTAGGTAAGACACACCAGCGTAGTACTTAGCTAGATTAGCTGTCTTAGTACCGCTATAATTATCGATGATATCTAGGAATCCTTCGAAGCCTCCACCTGGATTTTCTAGAGCCAGTGCAAACGAGTCTCTCAGAAACTGCTGCTCCGCTTTATAGATCATTTCTTTGGCAGCGACCTCTCTAGGTTCTTTATAAAAGAACTGGTACACTACATATCCGATGAATAGTAATGCAACTAGTGATGCGATACCCACGATCATTTTTTGATTCTTCTCAAAAAATCCCTGTGCTGATTCTTTTGCCTCGTTTAAGTCCAATAGTGTATCGTCTTCTATTGTGTCTTTTTTCTTCCGAGGAATCTTAGTTCGTTGTTTAGCCATTTTAAGCTTTTTCTAAAAGGGTGCAAAGTTAATAATACTCTAACTAATAGCAATAAAAAAAAGGCGACATCTATTGACGTCGCCTTCAATTGGTTTTTTTCTAACTTTTATGTTAAAAAAGGATAATTTTCTTGTACATAATTGTCGTCATACAACTCTGATCCTAGCGGAAATTCAGAATTATCTGCAAACGTGTATGCTTCGTCCATCTCAGCAAGTATCGCTTCTTTGATATCGTCGATTTCTTTTTGAGTGGCAATCTTATTATTTACAATTTTCTCTTCTGTTACTTTTACCGGATCACGGTCTTTATAGTCATTAAGTTCTTCCTTAGTTCTATACTTTCCTGGATCTGATACAGAGTGTCCTTTATACCTATATGTCTTAATCTCTAAGAAATATGGGCCTTTTCCAGCACGGATATGCTCTGCAGCTCTCTGTAGGCCTTCATGTACTGCTTCAGGATCCATTCCATCGATCGCTTCTGATGCCATGTCGAATGCTTCACCTACAGTATGGATGTCTTTTACATTACTGGTACGTTCTACACTCGTTCCCATTGCATAGCCGTTGTTTTCTACGATATACAATACAGGGATTTTCCAGTTCATCGCCATGTTAAACGACTCATAGAGAGCTCCTTGTCTGGCAGCACCATCACCGAACATCGTAACGCATAGGTTTTTAGTACCTCTATATTGCTCTGCAAATGCGATACCCGTACCGATCGGAATCTGAGCTCCTACGATCCCATTACCACCGAAGTAGTTATGCTCTTTAGAGAAAAAATGCATAGATCCACCTTTTCCTTTTACACATCCAGTAGACTTACCGAATAGCTCAGCCATACACGAGTTAGAGTCTAACCCTCTCGCTAAAGCTACACCATGCTGACGGTAGGCTGTTACGAGCTTATCATCTGCGGTAATTCCTGTCGTCAATCCTGCAGCTATTGCCTCCTGACCGATATAAACATGACAGAATCCCCTCACTTTTTGTTGGCTATAAGCCAATAGTGTTTTTTCTTCAAATTTCCGCACACGATACATGATCGTAAACCATTTTAGATAAGTGGCCTTATCGTACTTAGGTTTGTCAGTGGACTTTACTTTTTTCTTTTCTAAAACTTGAGTCATTTCTACTATTTAAAATTTCTTGACTTATGTTTGATCTATAAATTAAAAACCGATCAAAGATATTTAATTAATTGAGCTTTTACCTCCAAAATATTAAACTCACTAATTTCAAGAACTATTCATTTATTGATTTAGTTCTCAACACGAAATTTAATGCTTTTGTTGGGCTTAATGGGCAAGGAAAGACCAATTTATTAGACGCAATATATTATCTGAGCATGGTCAAAAGCAATTTTTCCGCTGCAGATCGTGATGTTACTCGTTTTGGGGAGTCTTTTTTCAGAATAGAAGGGAATTATCAGGCAGAGGATAAAACCATGCATAAGGTAGCGATAAAGGTACAGCCCAGTAGTTTAAAAGAAATCGAATTTGACCGTAAGAAGTATAAAAAACGATCGGAGCATATCGGTAAGATTCCTATCGTAATCGTCACTCCTGATGACCTCGTAGAGCTTCTAGCCACAAGTGAGTGTAGACGTAAGTTTCTAGATACCTCGCTCGTACAATATGATCGAGAGTATCTATCACAGCTCATGATCTATAACCGACTCTTAAAACAACGGAATGCTTTGCTTAAGCAAATGGGTGAAAACTCCACATGGAATGAGATGCTCGTAAAAGTCCTCGATGATAAGATGCAAGCGGCTGCGATGCTGATCTATGCACGTAGAAAGGAAGAGGCCGAGCAGCTGACTCCTGTATTTGAAGAAATTTATGCAACATTGAGTGCCGAGGCAGAATCGTGTAAAATAGAGTATAAAAGTGAGCTCGAGCATACGGCTTTTGACGAGCTCATGCTCAATGCGAGAGAAAAGGATCGGATATTAAGAAGGACCACCTCTGGGATACATAAGGACGACATTGGCTTCAGCCTAAATGGCAAAAAATTGAGTAAGTTCGGCTCACAGGGACAGCTAAAGAGTTTTGTATTTGCACTGAAACTTGCTCAGTATCACTTCTTGAGGAGTAAAAAAAATGTAAAACCGATCTTACTTTTGGATGACATCTTCGATAAGTTAGATGATAACAGGGTAGAGTCTCTTATTAAAATCATCTCTGAAGAGGCCTACGGACAGATTTTTATAACCAACACTTCTAAGGATCTGATTCAGAATATTTTTGAATCATTGAACTTAAATCACTCTATATTCCATTTAAATGATGGAGCCATAGTAGCCTAGCACTAAGTATGAAAAAGA
>CALDEN010000023.1 GCA_937942405.1 uncultured Saprospiraceae bacterium | reverse complement strand
GCTCTAGAAACTGATTCTTCATGTGATAAATGTGCCATAGCAATATATATTATCGTCTTTTCTTTTAAATCAAATTAAATAAAATACAAGGAAAACAAAGACCCATACTAAATCGACAAAGTGCCAATATAGTCCAATCTTCTCCACCATCTCATAACCATTCTTACGTTCCACATACAGCCCTGCCATTACATTAACCAAAATAACGATTAAGAAAATGACTCCAGACAAAACGTGCGTACCGTGAAATCCTGTTATAAAGAAGAACAATGCTCCAAAGGCTTTAGGGCCAAAAGATTCTGACATTATCTCTCCTGCTTGCGGTCCATCAAGGACTTTAAATTTTCTGTGTATAAACCCCTTATCGTCTACGATTGCATCTGGATAATCTCCAGCTTCCGCATAATGATGAGCTCCATGTGCATCGGCTCCATGACCTGCATCTCCATGAGCATCGGCTCCGTGTGCATCACCTTCGTGTGCATGTCCATGACCACTTGCAAAATCTGCTCTATGAATAAGGTATGTTTTCCCTTCTATTGCTTTTTCATCAGTTGGGTTTCCTTTATCATCTAGATATACCCCATTAGCAGTATGCGTACCGAATGTATTTCTAGTCACTGACATGTTTTCATGCCCGATAAGCTCTGTCCACTCCCAAGCCTGACAACCTAAGAATCCAAGACCTCCTAAAACAGTCCAGAACATCCAAAATACTACTCCGTTTTTATTTTCTCTGGCACCCTCCTGCACGGCTCTTACCATGGTAAACGAACTAAATAGTAGCACGAAGGTCATAAATGTTACAAAGTATAATGGATATCCAGAGCCCCAAAATGGAAGCGTTTGGAATACCTCATCTGCAACTGGCCATGAAGGCATAGCAATTCTTAATGCACCATACGCAATCAAGAAGCCTGAGAATGTCAGTGCATCTGAAAGCAAAAAGTACCACATCATCAGTTTCCCATAACTGGCTTTGAAAGGTTTTTTATCACCTCCCGACCAATCTATCTTGTTATCATGATGTACAGCTGTATCTGTAGCCATAGCTAATTTTTTATCTATAAAGCAAAATAAATCCAAACAAATAGACCCACAGTATATCCACAAAGTGCCAATAATGCAAGGTCAATTCAAACCGTAATTTTCTCTTATCTGTCAGCTTATACTCTAAGGTAAAAGCCTGAATCATTGCAACGATCATCGCAGCAATTCCTCCTAATATATGTAAGGCATGTACACCTGTTATCAAATAAACAAATGCTCCAGATATACTTCCTTTTAAATCTATTCCTATTGCAAACAATTCTTGCCATCCTTTATACTGTAACACTAAAAAAGTGACACCCAGAATAAAAGCGATGACTAGAAGCATTCTGTACATACTCGCTTTGCCATTGACAAAAGCCGTATAACTTGCATGCAATGCTACACTACTACATAGTATCGCAATCGTACTTGCGTAAAATATAGATGGCATTGTAAACTCTAACCAATTTCCAGCCGCTTGTTTCACAATGTACGCACTTGTGAAAGCACCGAACATCATGGTAATACTTGCAAATACAATGTACAGTGCAAATTTCTGCGGGTGGATCTTATTCCTTCTATTTTGTATCACTGCTTCCATTTCTAAAAGACGAATAATATGATGAGAACAAGAGGTAAATATATAAATGAACTGAACATTAAGTTCAGTGCAGATTTTCTATCAAAACGTAAATGGAATTGTATACTAAATATGAAGTATGCAACACTCAATACTAAACAAAGTGCCACAGCTATCATACTCACTCCTATCGTATATAAAGAAGCTACAACAAGAATTAGCAAAAATGCATAAATACTCGAATGTAATCCGAGCTTACGATCTAGCTCACCATTTACTATTGGCAACAGCTTAAAACCAGCTTTATCGTAATCTTCTTTCCCGATATACCCTATCGCCCAAAAATGTGGGAATTGCCATAAAAACTGCACTGCAAACAATGCAATGGCCATATAGGTAATCGATCCTGTAAATGCTGTACATCCGATCATCATAGGTAATGCACCTGGAATAGCTCCTATGGCTACAGCCAAAGTACTATGTCGCTTTATCGGAGTATATACAAATGCATATATCAGTAATGAGATCATCGATAGTAATCCTGTTAATGGATTAATGATCGACAAACAAGTAATTCCTATCAAACTAAAAATACCCGCTATTAATACCGCATCAGAAGATTTTAATCTACCAGTAACGATAGGTCTTCCTTTTGTACGATCCATTAATTGATCAAAGTCTTTTTCTAAAACTTGATTCAATGCATTAGCTGCTGAGGAGACTAAAAAACCTCCTATAAACAATAAACCACCGATGACCCATGAAAATGATCCAGCTGCTACAATCGCATAAGATGCAAATGAGGTAAGTACCACTAATAGGGTCAACTTAAACTTTACCAACAGACCGATGTCGCTAATCCTAGCGATTAACTCTTCCGACCATGTTAAAGATTTAGTGTTTACTGTTTTCAATGTATTTTCTAGTCTCAGTATTGATTAATGATCTCCTGCTTCTTCTCCTTCTGCCATCGGTACATGCTGAGGCACAAACTCTCTATGATCTTTATTATAATCATAC
>CALDEN010000022.1 GCA_937942405.1 uncultured Saprospiraceae bacterium | reverse complement strand
CTCCAGAGATAAAACATGGTACAAAATGATATGCAGGATAGGTCTCTTTTAAAATTTCGCTTAAGCGAATGGTCGATAAAATTTTAAGAACGTAATACAACGGACCCGTAAACAGCGAAGGTTGGTGTGCTGTGGTAACCGTAAAGGTATTGTCATCGAGTAAGGAGCTGATATTATGCTCTAGCTTACTCGAAACTGTATGGCCTTTAAATTGATCTTGCAGATGTGAGACGAGTAGATCCCTGTTTATGTGGAATAGCTTACGGCTTTCAATCTTTTTTCCCAATGCTTCTAATGAAGGAATGTCTTCGATTAAATCTGCAAATTGCTCTGGTTGTAACTGATAAGCAGCATCCCTTTTGCTGAACTGTAAAATTTCTTCAAAAGGCATTTTCTTTATCTCCATGTACTTTGGACTAATTCCTTAATTTTAAGTAATCTCAAAGATATGTTCAGCTTTTTAATTGGTAGAATATTTCACGGCCTAATCACTTTAATGATTGTCGTAACGCTGATAAGTAGTATCATCTATTTAGCTCCAGTGGATCCTACGAGGTTGACATTCGGTCAGCGTTCTGATACCGAGACTATTGAAACTAAAAAGAAAGAACTGGGATTAGACCTCCCATTACACAGGCAGTTGCTTTTATATCTTGGAGATATATCCCCATTGTCTATCGTACCTAAGGAAAAACTTAATGGTCAACCATATTATGGAGTTCGACTTATATCTACGTCTGCTAGTCATGCATTTGTGCTCAAGTATCCATATTTCAGATCATCTTATCAGACTGGAAATCAGGTAATTACGATGCTTAGGGATTCGATACCTAAGACGATGTTGTTGGCCTTGTTTGCATTTGTCATTGCGGTGGTAATGGGTATTTTATTAGGGATTATTGCTGCACTCAGAAAGGATTCATGGATAGATTCATTGATCGTTAGCACTTCTGTGGTCGGTTATTCGGTGCCTAGTTATGTGAGTGCGATTGTTTTGGCATTGGTTTTTGGATATTGGTTAAAAGCTTTGACTGGGCTAAATATTCAAGGTAGTCTAGTCGAGCTTAATGATTTAGGGGATGAGGTCATCGTTTGGAAAAATCTCATCTTACCCGCTGTCGCATTAGGCATAAGGCCACTTGCGGTCATTACACAGTTGACAAGATCTGCATTTTTAGATATACTGAATCAAGACTTTATACGTACAGCAAAAGCCAAAGGATTGGCATTTAGAGAAATCATAAAAAAACATGCATTTCGTAATTCTATGAATCCGGTGGTTACGGCCGTGTCTGGCTGGATGGCCTCCTTGCTAGCCGGTGCATTTTTTGTGGAGAATGTATTCAACTATAAAGGCCTAGGGCAGATGACGGTAACCGCATTACTTAATTATGATATACCCGTAATTTTGGCCTGTGTGATATTTACTTGTTTTGTATTTATAGCCATCAATATATTGGTCGACATAGTATATAAACTACTTGATCCTAAAATTGCTTTGGATTAACTATCCATACTTTGGTGGCGTTTAATCTTCATCGATCTATTCGTAGCTTTTAAATTATTTTCATTTTGGCTTAAGCCAAAAAAAAGAGTGCTACCAAAAGGCAACACTCTGTATGAAAAAACTATCTACTACTATTTTTTTCTAAAATCCGATACCTAGACCGATGCTTATCGCATTCATGTCAGATTTGAATTTTGATTTATTACTACCTAGATAAATGTGATCTCCGACATTGCTAAACATGTCTTCATATCTAACATCGATCGTAACAGGTCCTATAGCGTAACCGATCATCGCTTGAAATCCTGCATTTAGATTTCTTTTACTTGCTGAATAAAATTCATAATTATATAAATCAGAATCAAAATCCAATGTTTTATGGAAGACAGGGCCTACGCCGATTATCCAATTTTTGATATTGATACCACCTATGATAGATAGATCCAGGTTAGTATGTGTTTCTGTAGCAGTTGTATTAGGTATATCATCATCGATATATGACTGAACCTCAAAATTGGACTTAAAAGAGCTGACGGAAACATCACTTTGAGCAAATAGAAATCCAAATTGTTTTCTTGCAAAGAACCCAACAGATCGAGTAGGTGTAAAATCGATAAACTTTAGATTGTGAGATACTCTAATCCCATCAATTATAACCATGTCTTGAGCATCCGATGCGAGTACTTGACCTGCACTTACTCTTACACCGAATTGTCCTTGAGCATTTATACTTAATGCAGTTAAAAGAAATAGGGTGATTGACAATAAATTCTTAAACATAATAATTTCGTTTTGTATTAGTTAGACACACATAACTCCGAGAAGCCACTTAATAGTATGTTAAAATTAAATTTGTTTTGTTAAATGATTACGGGTCAAATCGATAGTATATTTCATGTAGATGTGATTTTAAAATACATTAGTTTGTTTAAACGCATGTGTAGGTTTCTATATATGTCTTTGTAAGGGCTTGCTGGAATAAAAAAATGTCAAAAAAAAATAAGAAGAATCGAATTAAGTCGGGATGTCATTTAAATATCCTCTAGAAAAACATAATCTTTGACCGATAAGCAGACCAAAACTATGTCAGAAACGGATCGATACGGAAAAAGAGGTGTATCTCACGATAAAGCTGAAGTGCATGAAGCGATAAAGAACCTAAGCAAAGGACTTTATCCCAATGCTTTTTGCAAAATATTGCCAGATCAGGTAGGAGGAGATGAAAATTTTGTAAACATAATGCATGCAGATACTGCAGGGACTAAGACGAGTCTGGCATATCTCTACTGGAAAGAAACAGGGGATCTATCAGTATGGAAAGGAGTCTGTCAAGATGCCATCGTCATGAATATAGATGATATGGCCTGTGTAGGATGTCTCGATAATATTATTCTGTCTAGTACGATAGGTCGGAATAAATCAAAAATTCCAGGTTCAGTCCTCAAGGAAATTATACAAGGAGCAGAGTCATTTTTGGATCAGCTCAGATCACATGGCATAGGGATTTATTCGGCAGGTGGAGAGACAGCTGATGTGGGAGATATTGTAAGAACGATCGACGTGGGTTTTACGACTTTCGGAAGATTGCATAAAGATGATCTCATCGTAAATGATATCAAGGCAGGAAATGTAGTGGTCGGTTTATCTAGTAGTGGACAAGCCACTTATGAAGATGAGTACAACGGTGGGATGGGAAGTAATGGGCTGACCTCTGCCAGACATGACGTATTTCATAAAAAGTATGCAGAACTATATCCGGAATCTTTTGATGCGGCTATTCCTAGTGAGGTAGTCTATACTGGATCGAGAAGCTTAGATGAGGAAATAGATATAGATGGATATAAAACCACCGTGGGTAAACTGGTATTATCTCCGACACGGACATATATGCCGGTATTAAGAAAGATCCTAGATCAATGTTCCAATGACATCTCTGGAATGATCCACTGTACTGGAGGGGCACAAACCAAAGTATTGAAGTTCATCCAGAATAAAAGAATAATAAAAAACAACCTCCTCCCATTGCCACCTTTGTTTGAATTAATACAAACCGAATCCCAAACAGATTGGAAGGAAATGTATCAGGTATTCAATATGGGGCATCGTTTAGAGATCTATACAAACGAGGAAAATGCTCAAAATATCATAGATATTTCCAAAAGCTTCAATATAGATGCTCAGATTATCGGGCATGTAGTAGATGCTGAAGGGGCAGAAGTAGAGATTAATAGTCCATACGGTGATTTCCTGTATTCGGAATAAAGCCATTGGTCTAGGGTAGC
>CALDEN010000021.1 GCA_937942405.1 uncultured Saprospiraceae bacterium | reverse complement strand
CCTTCTACATATTTCACTCTCGTCGTCTGACTGATGTCCAAAATTCCGAGTATTTCTTTAAATACATAAATGTCTAATAGTTCTGCATCTAGTAATACAGGCTTAGATTTATGATTTTTTAAAATTGATTTTTTCCATTTTAAACTGATCCACTCCCCATTGAAATAAGCAATGATCTCAAATTTATTTTCAGGTACTGTCGGCTTTTTTAGATTCTTTATCTTAAAAAACTTTGTCAGTCGGACTATAAAATGGGTCGGACTACAGATGTCAAATACATCGGCGATTCTATTAAAATCATGAATATCCAAATCCGAAAACGGGAATAGAGCTGTAAGCAAAGTTTGTCGCTTAGAATTTACATCTCCGATCTGTCCTGCTTTTAAAAGATTGATTACCGTTTGTCGGCGATGATGGCCGTCTGCGATATACGCTTCAGGAATCTTAGAAAAAGCCTTAGTGATCTTTTCTATCGTGCGGATATCTGATAATCGATAGAATACATGATTTACCCCAGACCCTTCAAACGTGGTATGATAGAAAGGTTTCAGGGTATTTACGGCTGTTTCAAAAATCTGATCGATCGATTTTATATTATCAAAAGCGACTAAAATGGGCTTTATCATCGCATTACGATCTAGGATGAGTTCCATGGTAATCTGCTCTTTAGATGCGATGGTTTTTTCGTGAATGAGTATTTTTTCTGAGATATACTCCTCGATATCTACGGCCGCTATAAGTCCTCTATACGTTTTTCCTTCCTGTACTATCTCATGGATATAGAATGCCTCTTGTGCTGATCTTTTAAAAAATCCATTACTTCTATATTTTTCAAACTGGCTTTTTACAGACTTAATAAAAGAGTCTGTAGAGGCTACGAGTTTAAATTCAGGATATATGGCTTGAAAAGGAAATATTTTCATTAGACACAAGTTAGCTTTAAATATGGCTAAAAAAATGCCAAAGTCTTGCGATCAGCCTTAAATATATATAAATGTCGCTGTCTTAACGCACCATCTTTAGGTAGGAATCTACGAGCCAGTTAGTCCGAGAGCTGGTCATGTTTACAAGTGCTTTATCGGCTTTATGAGAGAAGAGTTTAAGCTCATGGACCACTTTACAGAATTCTTTGGATTCATGGCATAGTCCGTTTACACTGGAGATACTCTCGAGCAACTCTATCATGGGATCTAACTCTTTTTTCTTACGCTGGACTATGATCTTTTTAAATATATCCCAGAAGTCTTTTATCGCATTGTAATAATCCTTACGATCACCCATGACTTGCACCTTACTCAGTAATCCCCATTCTACCAGAGATCGGATGTTCATATTGGCATTGCCTCGAGATATATCCAGCTCTTGCATAATCTCATCTGCACAGAGTGCTCGTGGACTGAGTAAAAGTAAGGCATGTATCTGCCCCATGGTCTTGGATATACCCCAGTTAACCCCGAGGTCTCCCCATGAATGGATAAATTTTTCTTTGCCTTCAGTATATTTCATAACAGCGGATACTACAATGGAATAAAATACTCCACGAATTGTTTGAAAAACGAACAAATAAATATAGGAAATTATACTCGCAGTAATTTATATCATGCCTTCATCCTTAAAACTATAAAATCCTCGCTCTGATATTATGAGATGATCTAGTATAGTCATATCTAGGCTTTTTGCTCCTTTGACGAGTTTATTGGTGATTTCTATATCTTGGTGAGAGGGCTTTAAATTGCCAGATGGATGATTGTGGAATAAGATAATCCCGCTAGCTAGTGCTTCTAGTGCAGGTTTGAAAATGAGTCTCGCATCGACTACCGTACCTGAAATACCTCCACTACTGATTTGGACTTTGCTGATGATCTGATTAGATCTACTGAGTAATAAGATCCAAAACTGCTCATGGGTAAGATCGTCCAACAATGGCTGCATCTCCTCATAAGCCTCATTACTAGAAGTGATGATTTTTTTCTTTTTGGGTTCGGCTACTTTACGTCTACGTCCGAGTTCTAGAGCTGCGACGATGGTGATGGCTTTTGCTTCTCCGATCCCCTTGAATTTTTGTAGATCTTGAACACTTACTTTTCCGAGCTCATGGAGATCATTGGCTATGGAGGATAATATGCGTTTAGATAATTCTACTGCAGATTCTTCTCTATTTCCGGATCCGATCAGGATAGCAATCAGCTCTGCATTACTTAAAGCTTGTCGTCCTCTTGCTAAGAGTTTTTCTCTAGGACGATCTTCTTCTGCCCATGATGGAATGGAGAGGCGTTTAGAATCGTTGTCCATAATGAAGCATATTTCATTTTAAGGCTGAGGCCAAATCATTTTTAAGGTCACGTATATCTTCTATCCCGATACTCAATCTGATCAATGAATCTGTCAAACCTACTTTTAATCGATCTTTTTTAGGAATCGAGGCATGAGTCATCGTCGCTGGATGACCGATGAGCGACTCTACCCCACCTAGTGATTCTGCAAGAGCAAAGACCTTCGTTTTTTTCAGGATCTTATTGGCGGAAGCCTTCGTATTAACCTTGAGGTCAAATGAGACCATAGCACCAAAACCGCTCATCTGGGACTTGGCCACTTTATGATGGGGATGCGTTGTAAATCCAGGATAGTATACATGGGCCACTTTGGGATGCTTCTGTAAATAAGAGGCGATCGCCATTGCGTTTTCACAGGCTCTCTGCATACGTACGTGTAAGGTTTTAATGCCTCTAAGTACTAAAAAACAATCTTGTGGACCTGGTATGGCACCAGCCGCATTTTGTATAAAATATAATCGATCGGCAAGTTCCTGGTTTTTTACAACTATGGCTCCATGGACCACATCTGAGTGCCCTCCTAGATATTTAGTCGCAGAGTGCAGCACTAAGTCTGCACCGAGATCTAAAGGATTCTGAAGATATGGCGAGGCAAAAGTATTATCTACACACACGAGGATATCTTTAGTAGATACGGCCTTGCATACTTTTTTAATATCTATGATGTTGAGCATCGGATTAGTGGGCGTTTCTACCCAGATCATTTTTGTATGCTCATTGATGGTTGATTTTAGATTTTTAGTATCATTTAAATCTATGTAATGAAACTTGATGCCATAATGGGCAAATAGCTTGGTCATGAGGCGATAAGATCCTCCATATAAGTCATTGGTCGAAATGAGCTCATCACCTGGCGATAATAATCTAAGCACTGCATCCAATGCCGCAAGACCACTCCCAAAGCAGATACCATGAGTCCCATTTTCTAAAGCCGCTAGATTTTTTTGCAAGACGTCTCTAGTAGGATTTTGAGATCGTGCATATTCATATCCCTTATGTTTTCCAGGTGCATCTTGCACATAGCTAGAAGTCTGATAAATCGGGGTCATGATCGCACCAGTACTCGGATCAGGGTCTACACCTGCATGTATCGCTTTAGTTCCAAATTTCATTTCCGTTTTCTTCATTTTCTAAAGATAAGTAGGCTGGTAATAAATCAGGGAGTATTCTACCCTTCTTGTTTAACTGCAATAATCTCTATCATGGATGGTCCCATGAGTTGAGCTCCAGGCATTTTCTCTACATTTTCAAAATCTTCTAAAGCATTCTTCATTTCTGAGGTACTTAACAATCCCATATCGACTAACTTGGGCAAGTAGATTTGAAAAAAGGTTTTGGGCCAATGCCAGACCAGCTCATTAGGGGTAGCTATTTTGTTTAATTCTCTAAGACTAGTCACTCGTAGTCCTGCTGATTCTAGTAAAGCCGGCAGTTTTTTGCCGATGTCTATGTATCCATCCATTTGCTCATAACTCTTACCGATAGCTGCAATGGCTGTCTTCAATCCTGTAAGTTCGGGTTCTATATGTAGTGCACTGAAATTATAATATTCCTGTATTACAAACCTTCCACCGGGCTTTAATGCTTTGGCTACTTTATCGATGACTTCTTTATGCGTACTGATCCATGCCATAGCCCAGCGACAATAAACGCCATCGTAATGATTATCCACCAAGTGCATTTCCTTAAAATCACAACATTGTGTATCGATGGTAAGGTGCTGTAATGCTGCAAGCTGAGATAAGTGCTCGATATAATTTTTAGATTTATCGACCGCCGTAACACGACCTTCCTCCCCACACATATAGGCCATCTCTATGGTGCAGAAACCAGGGCCACTACCGAGATCTAGTAAATGATCTCCTTTGGTAAAGCGGGCAAGCTCCCATCCTTTACGTGCTTCTGAGGACCAGACCTGATGCTGGAACCCCAGTCGCCATAACTCTTCTCGATCTGTACCCAGTATATACGCTTGCTCCTCAGTAGACATATCTTAGTATTTAAATGTAATCTACTATTTTAGTACTAAAAGCAGAAAACATGGCGATGAAAAAAGTCCACTCTGTAGATGATTTTATCGAGATTCACTCTGAGTACACTGAGGAGTTAAACTATTTAAG
>CALDEN010000020.1 GCA_937942405.1 uncultured Saprospiraceae bacterium | reverse complement strand
ATTCCGACTGACCATCCATCTATTCTGGCATAAGCACAGATAATGGTTTTGCCGTATTCTTTTTTATACTCCGTGATTTCTGAATTATCTACGATGCGTTTTAGTATTTCGACTGTTTTGTACGGCTTGGTTCTGTCTTCTGGAAAAATGCCGGTGATGCCTTTGGGATCTAGTTTAGGATCTGCTGCTTTTATACGATCAAAACCGGCATTGGGGAAATGCCCCATCTGACCTACCAGCGTTCTTATTTTTTCGAGACACTCTTGGTCATCGGCCACTTTATAATCTGTGACTCCAGAGATCTCGCTGTGAGTAGTTGCACCTCCTAGTGTTTCGTTATCGGTCGTTTCTCCGATAGCTGCTTTTACGAGATAGGGGCCAGCAAGGAATATAGAACCTGTACCTTCTACGATGATGGATTCATCTGACATAATAGGTAGGTATGCACCTCCAGCTACACAGCTGCCCATGATTGCAGCGATCTGAGGAATGCCTTTACTACTGAGTATGGCATTGTTTCTAAATATACGTCCGAAGTGTTCTTTGTCAGGGAAGATCTCATCTTGTAAGGGGAGGAATACTCCTGCACTGTCGACGAGATAGATGATCGGTAATCGATTTTCTAATGCGATTTCTTGGGCTCGTAGATTTTTCTTTCCTGTCATCGGAAACCATGCACCGGCTTTAACTGTAGCATCGTTGGCTACGATCATGCACAATCTTCCAGAAACTTTGGCGATACCTACGACAACTCCTGCAGCGGGAGCACCTCCAAATTCGGCATACATACCCTCAGCGGCAAATGCACCGATTTCTAATAGCTCTTCTCCTTCGTCTATGAGTAGATCGATACGCTCGCGAGCGGTTAGTTTTCCTTTAGCATGGTGTTTTGCAATTTTCTTTTCGCCTCCTCCTTGGTAGATTTTTTCCAATCTACGTTTCATTTGGCCTACAGCCAATTTCATGGAATCGTCGTTTTTATTGAACTCGAGATCTTTCCGTGTCATAGTCTTTTAATAGACTACGAAGATAGCTAAAAAAGAATGTAGGCTTTATCTATTGAGGAAGCTATACGGATATTCACCGGGATATTTTTCATAAAACCCCTCTAGGTATATGGTTCCTTTATTCTGCTCTAGATAATCCACAAGCATATCGATGTCTTTGATCGGCTTATCGTTGATGGATGTTATAATATATCCAGGTTCCATATTGGTTTCTTTGATCACAGAGTTGCCATATATACTGACTACATAGATCCCTTGTGTGTTTAATCTTTTAGATTCTTTGGTGTCTAAACTCCGTAACTCAAAACCTAAATCAGATAATATTTTGTCTTTTCTAACGGCAACGAAGTCTGTGGTATTTAATTGATTCCGTAAAGTGATTTTGGCTTTAAGCCTCTGACCATTTCTAAAATAACCTACTTCGATGACATCGCCAGGGCGGTAACGAGCTACTTGTTCCATAAATGAAGGAACGGCATTGGTCTCAAATCCATTGACTGAAGTCAATAAATCATTACGTCTTAGACCAGCTTCCTTGGCAGCTCCATCTTTACTGACTGCTTCTAGGTATACGCCTTCTATTGCTTCTACACCGAGTTCATTGGCGATCTCGGCATTTACGTTGACGATGGTTATGCCCATCCATCCTCGCTGTACTGCACCGAACTCTTTGATATCATAAATGATCTTCTTTGCCAGATTAGAAGGTATTGCAAATGAATAGCCTTCATACTTTCCACTATTGGACATGATAGCAGAGTTGATCCCTAGTAGGTCTCCTCTTGTGTTTATAAGAGCCCCTCCACTGTTCCCTGGGTTGACGGCTGCATCTGTTTGTATAAATGATTCGATGCCTTGCTGGGAGAGTATATTGATTCCTCTAGCTTTGGCACTGACGATTCCTGCGGTTACGGTAGATTGTAATCTGAATGGATTTCCGATAGCCATTACCCACTCTCCGATTTGTAACGAATCCGAATTACCAAAACTCAAGTAGGGCAGTGCATTCGCTTCTATTTTTAATAATGCAAGATCAGTAGTCGGATCTTTTCCGATAACCTTGGCTTCGTACTCTCGATTATTATTGAGCATGACTTCTATACGTTCGGCATCTTTGATGACATGATCGTTGGTCACGATATAACCGTCTGACGAGATGATTACTCCAGAGCCTGTAGATGTATTGAATTTCCGAGTAAACTTGTTGCTTTGCTCTCGGTCTTTCATTGAACTGATAAAAACCACGGCCTCTACACTTTTGTTTGCCGCTTCGATAAAATTAGTAGGGGCTGATGAGTGATAGGATGTATTAAATCTATCCGATAGCAGTAAGTCATTGGTTACCTGCTGAGCTACGTTTTGCTCTTCGATTATGATTTCTCGAGGAAACAGCAGGTTGAATAAAACGACTGCAAAAAATGCACTCATTAACGAGCTAATCAAGACTATGGGAATGTATTTCTTCATCTGATGTATTAACGTAGAAAAATTAGGAATAGTTTCTACTCAATTTCACATTGAAAATAATCTTAATATGATAGAATCAAGTCATTTGGACTAAAAAATAGTAATGTTGATTATGATGGAATACTAATTGGCGTAGACCTAGGTGCGTTATTCTGATCAAATATGAAAACGTGTTTTGTGTAAAATTAAAGAAAGGGTACTTCTTTGGAGGTGCCCTTTTTAGTTTGCAACTTTGTAGTTATGGAAGTAGCATTTACTAAATATCATGGAACGGGTAATGATTTTATAATCATAGATGATCGTAAAGGAAGTATCAAGAAAAAGCTCTCTCGAGCAAAAATCAAAGCTTTGTGTACTAGACGTTTCGGAATAGGAGCAGATGGTTTAATTCTATTAGGCAGTAGTAAGAAGGAGGATTTTTCGATGACTTATTACAATGCTGATGGGGGAGTCTCTAGTATGTGTGGTAATGGAGGGAGGTGCTTGGTTCATTTTGCCTATGAGCTGAACGTGTTTAAAGAGAATTGTTCGTTTATGGCTATAGATGGCTTACATGAGGCTTATGTAAAGAATGATCTCGTTCATCTAAAAATGAGTGATACCTTACTTCCTGAAAAAGTCAGAAAAGACTATTTTCTCAATACAGGCTCGCCGCATTATGTGCAGTTTGTAGAAATGGTGGATGGCATAGATGTTTTTAAAAAAGGACAAAAAATCAGATATAGTACTAAGTATGCGGAAGAAGGAGTCAATGTAAACTTTGTACAGCTAGATAAGAAAGGATTAAAAGTGGCTACCTATGAACGAGGTGTCGAGGACGAAACCTATTCTTGTGGAACGGGAGTAGTGGCGTCTGCTCTGATCAGTCATTATGCACAGAAGCTTACATCTAAGTCCATAAGTATCTCCACTAAAGGAGGACGACTTAAAGTCAAATTTAAAGCATTGGCTGACAGGTATAATGAAATATGGTTAATAGGTCCGGCAAAAGTGGTCAATACAGGAATGATCCGATTATAAGTCTATACACCTAATTCACAATTGGTTTTGGCATTGCGTAGCTCGCTTAAGGCATGGTGATCACCTTTAGCGGAGGCGACTTCTATTCCTTTGGCGTAGATTTGTAATGCCTTTTCTGAATCATCTATTTCTTGGTATAAATGCCCTAGATGGTAGTAGGTTCCTACATAATCTGGAAAGTCTCTGGTGAGTAGAAGGTAGTATTCTAGTGCTTTTTTAAGTTGATCTTGTTTCTCGTATTCCTGTGCCAAAGCAAAGTAAAGGAAAGGATCATTCTTCTCTTCTTCAATAAATTCCAACAAACGTTCAATTCTCGACATAGCTATGATATTAAAAAATTTAAAAATATGACTTTATCTAGTTATGAGGTATGTTTCAAAAATCTATCTTTATGACTGAATTAGTATGACCAATTGAACAGAATAGAATTAGATATAGTAGCCTTGTCTCATAGTGTGACCCAATCACACAATTATGCAGTCGTTCTCGGAGAGATCGGAGGAGAACGCAGACTTCCTATCGTGATCGGAGGATTTGAAGCCCAGGCTATCGCTGTGGCCATGGAAAACATGAGTCCTAATCGTCCGCTGACCCATGATTTGTTTAAAAACACACTGGATACTTACAATATCGAGATCAAAGAAATCGTGATCAATAATCTCCTGGATGGGATTTTTTATGCTCAGCTGATCTGTGTTCAAAATGGAGAAACGGTCAAAATAGACTCTCGTACTTCGGATGCGATAGCCATGGCGGTAAGATATGAGTGTCCGATATTTACTTTTGAATTTATCATGGAGTCTGCAGGAGTAGTCCTCGATGACAACGAAAGCGATAAGATCCTAAAATCAGAAGTAAACACATCTAGTAAGGATAAAAACAACCTTGCTAACTACTCTCTCAATGCTCTCAATAAGATGCTAGACGATGTCCTCGCTGAAGAAGACTACGAAAAAGCCGCTAAAATTAGAGACGAGATCAACAAGAGAGAGACCAACTAAAATTTCAATTTATCTAAGCTATCTTTTACGCTATCGATCATTTCTTGATCCACGTCTAGATGGGTTACAAATCGTACCGTGGCAGGCCCAAATGGGGCAGCAAGTATTCCCAGATTATTGAGCTCTTTCAGAAATACATCGGCACTTAAACCATGGGTCAGATCAAAGATGACGATATTGGTCATGACAGGTCTGACTTCTTTTACATAACTGCATTTAGATAGGTGAGCCCCTAAATCTTTGGCTCGATCATTATCTATTTTTAATCGGTCGATGTTGTTTTTTAAAGCATAACTGCATGCAGCGGCGAGGTATCCTGCCTGTCTCATTCCACCTCCCATGACTTTACGGAATCTTTTGGCTTGTTGGATAAACGATGTATCTCCTAATAGTACCGACCCTACTGGAGCACCTAAGCCTTTGGATAAACAGATAGAGATACTGTCAAAGAGTTCTCCGATATCTTCTGTACGCTCTTTTGTTTCCACGAGTACATTAAAAAGTCGAGCTCCGTCTAGATGAAGTTTTAAATTATTTTCTCTACACACTTGAGCGATCGGACGTATTTCGTCGATGGAATAATATGAGCCACCACCTTTATTACATGAGTTTTCTAATACTACCAGCTTAGAGATGGGAAGCCAGTCGTGGACGGGTTTAATAGCCGCTTTGAGTTGTTCGGCAGTGATTTTACCATTGGTTCCATGTATTAAGTTTACACCGATTCCAGAGTGGAATCCATATCCTGCGGTCTCATATTGATAAACGTGAGAGTAGTGATCACAGATCATTTCATCGAGTGGATTAGTATGCACTTTTATGGCTATCTGATTAGTCATCGTTCCTGACGGGCAGAAAAGGCCTGCCTCTTTTCCGAACATTGTAGCCAGTTCTTGTTGTAATTTCTGAACACTCGGATCATCGCCGAACACATCATCACCCACTTCTGCAGCCATCATCGCAGCGAGCATATGCTCATCTGGTTTAGTAACCGTATCGCTAATAAGATTTATCATGAAATAA
>CALDEN010000019.1 GCA_937942405.1 uncultured Saprospiraceae bacterium | reverse complement strand
GAGGCAAGTAAAAGTAAAAATCGAAGGGTCGAGATCATTGTGGACTAAATGTACACATTATGAGTGACCAGTGGTGATGTACACCATAAATAACAAAAAAAAAGCCCATCCATAAGGACAGGCTTTATATAAATATGTGTTTAAATAAGAATGTACAAACAGTCTTATTGTTATATCATCATCGTAAAATCTACTTTGTCATCGTTAAAGTAGCGATACCTCCCAGATCCAATGTTACTTGATCACAATCAAAAGAAGTAACGGTAAGCGTTGTAGACCCAAAACCTGATCCCACAGATGGATCGACCTCTGCTCTAAACGTCAAATCATTACCGTCCAATGACCATGTCTTGATATCTCCCACATTGCCATTGTTTTCGTATTCAATGATTACACCACTGTCATCTACTAATGTTCCATCTTCTTGTAAAGTAATCTGACCTGATTCTCCACCGAGGTTAGTAATATTCCAAGTACCCACCAGTGCTTCGGCCAATACATCACAATCCACTGGGTCAGGAGTCATCGTGTCATCGTCTCCACATGAGATCATTAGAAATGAAAGTGCTAGGAATAAAAAACTTAATTTTTTCATAGTTATAATTAATACGTGTTGTGTGTTTAAAATAGTTGTCTTACTGCTTTACGAGAATCAAGGTGTTTCCTCCGTTCGTTGCAGTGATCGTTTCACAATCAAAACTTTCTACAGCCAGCACAGTTTCTGTTGTACCATTGTTATCATCCATTGCCAACAATGAAAATGAAGTTGCAGATACAGTCCATGATAGGGTATCATTATCAAAAGTAGAATCATATATAAGATTCTCAGTTTGAGTAAAGCTACCATCTTCATTAATTGTGACAGTCCCAGAACCGATTGCTTCTATAGTCCATGTTCCTACAACAGTTTCTGATAAGACATCACAAGTGTCATCTCCACAAGAACTTACAAATAGTCCCATCGAAAGGAATAAAAATGCGGTCAAAATGTTTTTCATAATTAAATTTTTAATAGTGGTTAAAGAATTAAATCGTTTACCATACACAAATCGCTGCTTGTCTTTCTTGATTTAATGCATAACGACTTTTTTTTGCGTGTATCAACCCATATTGTTTTGAACATGTACATAGTACACTCCGTTGTGCAAGCTAGCGAGTGAGATATGCATCATTTTCAATGTTAATTGGTATTAATTGGTATTAGGATGTTTTGTTTTGTAAAACATAAAAAAGCCCTTGAAACTAGGGTCTCAAGGGCTGTACTTATTTATTTTTTATCCGAACGCTTATTTTGCGTACTTGGCGATGACGTCTTCTAGTTCGTCCTCATCACCAGGATTGTAGCCATTGTGAGAGTACACGATGTTTCCTTCTTTATCTAGTACAAATGTCTGTGGTATAGTCTCAAAATTTAGAGCTCGCTGTAATTTCTGCTTGCTATCAGAGAGTACGGTATAATCCCATTTTTTTGAAGATACGATTCCTGGCACCTTAGTCAATTGTCTAGAGTTGTCGATTGTGATCGCTACTACTTCTACATCATACTCGTCTACCCAGTCTGGATAGATATCTGCGATGGCATCCAGTTCTCTTTTACATGGTGAGCACCAGGTAGCCCAAAAACTGATTACGGTTACCTTTCCATCTTTGATAAAGTCATCCGTACTTACCGTCTTTCCATCTAGAGATTTCAGGTTTACTGTAGGAAAAACATTCTCCGATACGACAAAGGACATCATTATGAAACTCAATATGCCGAGGAAGGTTAATTTTTTCAGATTCATTTGTTTAATTTTAGTCGATTTTCTTATTTGAATTTACAATGATATCAGGTTTTGGTCATTTTATTAAATAAGCTTAACCTTTAATTAACCATTATGACAGTAAGACGTACTCAGTCGACTTTTTGTTTCTTGTTTGTGTTTTTTTTCTTTTTCGGTATAACCGAAAGTTTCAGTCAGGATCAAGGAACATTTACGGGTGGATTTACCGCTAATGGAAACGTATTTATTAGAGATACTGTCATCGGTGCTTCCGATATTCCACAATATGATAATGAGCTGTTCGGTTCGGAGGCATGGTTTAATTTAAACTATCGTCGATCAGGATATGATCTCAGAATCCGATTTGATGCTTTCAATAATTCTAACTTATTCAACCCTAACAGCTCGTATACCGACCAAGGAATCGGCTACTGGTACATCGGCAAGCAGATGGAAAAACTAGGTATAGGAGTAGGATATCTATATGATCAGATTGGAAGCGGAATTATTTTTAGATCGTATGAGCAACGACCACAGTTAATCGATAATGCACTAGTAGGAGCTCGTATTTCGTATGAGATTAGTGATAACTGGACCGCTAGAG
Source organism: uncultured Saprospiraceae bacterium (assembly GCA_937942405.1). GTDB lineage: Bacteria > Bacteroidota > Bacteroidia > Chitinophagales > Saprospiraceae > JAHDHU01. The sequence goes on along the minus strand of CALDEN010000019.1, from coordinate 1,758 downwards.
CATTTGCCGGAAGGCAGAAATTCCTATTTGAATTTAATCCTGGAGAGATAAAAGGAGTAACAGTTGAGGGTTTTATAGACCTAGCAGATTCTACCAGTACCAAGGTTTTTACGCTGGCACCCGGTGTAGGTTTTGTAAATAGATCTCATGATGTCGAGACCATCAATAGACTCGTCGATGTGGTCAAAAACTATATCCCTTCTGATCAGGTAAAACCCGTTTATAACACCTATTTAGTTTCCCTTTTTAACACGCTATCGTATGGCAAGTTTAATCTCTATACAGAATATGCGTATAAGACTGCAGAAGTATATAGTGATCCCAATGCGATCAGAACTTCGATATTAGGGGAGACCTCCTTTGGAAAATTTGTAAAAGAGAGTGGCTCTGTAATTTATGGAAGTTTATCCTTTGCAGATAGAGGTATCGGGATAACGGCAGAGACCAAGAGGACAGAAAATTTTGATTTTAGATCAGATCCATCTCTTACTCAGAATCTAGGATTGATAAATTTTATACCACCTATGAATAGGCTCAATACCTATAGGCTGACGAGTAGATATAGTCCTGCGACACAGTTATTGAGTGAGCAGGCGTATCAGTTAGATGTAAGTTATGCACCGACTAGGAAGCTTGCCTTCAATGTAAACGGCTCGTACATTACCGATCTCGATGGTGGCTTATTATATAGAGAGATCTATACAGAGGTGAGTTTTAAAAAGAAAAGACTTTGGAAGTTGATCACTGGTGTCCAGCTGCAGAAGTACAATCAAGAAGTATATGAGGTTAAGCCAGAAGTTCCGATCGTAAATACCATCACACCATATGTAGATTTCTTGTATCGTTTTACACGTAAAAAATCATTAAGAGTCGAGGCTCAATATATGTCTACAGAGGAAGATTTTGGATCGTGGGTTTTCGGTCTAGCCGAATTTGGGATGGCTCCACATTGGATTTTTGAAGTATCTGGAATGTATAATATACAGCCTAGTAAAAAATCACCTCAAGATGTTGATGGAAATCCACTCAAAGTACTGTATCCAACCTTTGGGGTAACCTACACACATCATTCTAATCGTTTTAACGTTAGATATGTAAAGCAGGTAGAGGGAGTCGTTTGTAGTGGAGGGATATGCCGGTTAGAGCCTGCATTTAGTGGGGTTAGAATGTCTGTAAGTTCAACTTTTTAATACTATCGAATATGAAAAATTTAATTTATATATCTTTTCTCGCTCTGGTTACCATGTTCTCATGTCGAGAGCAGATGGTTATGATACCGGAGATCACTGTTTTTGATACAGATAGAGTTATACTGCTAGAAGAGCTCACAGGAGTAAACTGTCCCAACTGTCCCGCTGGTGCCCTCCAGGCAAAAGAAATTTTAGCTAATTATCCTGGACAGGTAGTAGTCGTCGCCGTACACGGAGATTTCCTTGCAGAACCCCTATCTAATAGCACCTATGACTTTAGATTTGAAGAAGCCGAGGATCTAGAAAATTATCTGAAGGACTGGTTCGGTAAGCCGGCTGCATCCATAAACAGAGTGCCGTTGACTTCATCTGAGTTTTCATCTTCTTCTCCAGCCCTATGGCCGGGATTTGTAGAGGCAGAGCTCAATAAGGATCACGTCCTCGACTTGTTTGCAGAGATTACGTACGACGATGCAACGAGATCTGCAGATATTACCATCGCGGCATCTCCCAAAGTAAACCTAGAGGGAGATTATAATGTCACCATTATGCTTACTGAAAACAATAT
>CALDEN010000018.1 GCA_937942405.1 uncultured Saprospiraceae bacterium | reverse complement strand
CATTAGACAGGCATTTAGTTCCCTTGTGGGAAATAAATTGCGAACTTTTCTTTCTCTGCTGGGTATTGCGATCGGTATATTTTGTATTATCGCCGTATTATCTGCTGTAAACTCCCTCGAAAAATCCATCAAAGGCGGTCTCGGAGAGATGGGTAGTGATGTAATCATCGTAGACGTGATGCCTTGGGGAAATGATCCCGGAAATAATTTCTGGAAGTATTTAAAGCGTCCCGTTCCCACTTTAAGAGATTATAAAGAAGTAAAGGAGCGACTCGGAGATAAGGCTCAGTTTGCTCTGTCTGCATTTGTAGATAGTAAAACCTTGAAATACAAATCGAGTAGTGTAGAAGGAGGATTTATGCTCGCTACCACCTATGAATATCCAGAAGTCCAAAACATGGACATCGTCAAGGGCAGATATTTTACCCAATCTGAATATCAGAGAGGGAGTAATAAAGTGATACTCGGGCATAAAATTGCAGAGGAGCTTTTTGAAAACTTGGAGCCTTTGGGTAAGGACATAAAAATGTTTGGTCAGAAGTTCCAAGTCATCGGAGTCCTCAAAGAAGAAGGGGACAATCCCTTCAACATGTTTAATGACGATGAGGCCACATGGGTAGGCTACCATACCGCCAAGAAATTTGTCAATCTCCAGGAAAACAATCGATTTGCCGCTGCTAAACTTCTTTATGCCAAGGTCAATGATGAATCCAATATTGAATTTTTCAAAGATGAGTTGCAAGGAACATTGAGGCAAGTGCGGAGGCTTCGGCCAAGGGAAGAAGACAACTTCGCGATGAATGAGTTGAGTATGTTGAATGATGTGATCGATAACATCTTTGGTGTGTTATATACGGCGGGTTTTGTCATCGGTTTTTTTGCTCTCATCGTAGGAATGATCAGTGTCGCTAACATCATGTTTGTCTCCGTAAAAGAACGAACCAGTATCATCGGTGTTAAAAAAGCTCTCGGTGCCAAAAAGGGTATCATTCTACTAGAATTCTTAATCGAAGCGATCATCTTGTGTATTATAGGAGGAGCGATCGGTTTGATATTGGTTGTGGTCGTACTTTATGGTGTATCTACTGTTTTGCCATTCGAGATCGCTGCCACTCCCACGTTTATGGCGATCGGTGTGATATGCTCTATTGTAGTCGGTATCATTGCTGGGCTTATTCCTGCTTATCAGGCGTCTAGGTTAGATCCGGTTGTGGCGATTAGATCGTAGGGAGGGGGGCAAGGTTTACGGTTTACGGTTTGCGGTTCAAGGAATTCTAATCCTTTTCTTATCTGGAGTGCTTTTCTCAATGATGGTAAAGTCGTTTGTTCTGTAGTTAAACGTTTAGAACAATTATGTCCTACTATTCGCTTGGTAAAGGTATCCTGGATTAAGGTTATATAATAAAACTTTCCTTTCAAATCGTAATAAGTAATATCACTTTGCCATACCTGATTAGCCCTATTTACTTCTAGGCCTTCTAATAAATTAGGAAACCGTATAACCCCTTCGCTGTTCGTTGTCTTTCTGAAATTCTTTGACCTTTTTACCTTCATGTTTTGTTCTATACAAAGGTTTTCAAAATTATCTCTTCCTATACCATTGGGCTCCAGTTTGAAATACATCTCCCGCATCCCCATGGTTGGATGGTCTTTCCTTATTTCTTTTGCCAGCTTCATCAATTGAGATATCAATCCCTTTTTAAGCATTAGGCGATTGAGCATGTCATGAACCCCTTGTTTCGTTATTCCAATTACTTGATAAAACACATTCAAACTACAAGTCATTTCTTCTCGTTTTTCCCAGTAGTAGAAGATTGTTTGTCGACGATTTTTTTTTTAATGTCTACACTATAATGTTCTTCTGCCAACTCAATCATTTTATCCTTAAAATCTAATTGGATTTGCTTCTGACCTACTATTCTTTCAAGATCTGCTACTCGCTTTTTTAACTCTAATAGCTTCTTTGTATCACTCTGTGTTTCTACTACTAGTCTTACAGGTTTTGATTCTTTTGACATCCCATATTTATTTTTCCATCGTAATATTGATGTATAAGATACGCTATATTCTTTTTTGACGTCACATCCACGTATTAAACCTCTTTCTAATTGTCGGACTATTTGGATTTTAAAACTCTCGCTAAAATGACGTACACGTCGCTCAGCTATACTCATCTTAAAACTTTCTCTAGTTGCCATATTCTTTTATTTTTTATTGGTAAATATGGTCAAGCTATTTCAGGCAAAGTCAACCCTCAACCTTAAACCTTAAACCCTAAACCTTACACCATAACCCTCTAAACCCCTGCACTTATAAACCTCTAAATCCCCTAAACCCAAAAACGAATAAACTAAAAATACCCCATTGGCTTTAAGCCAAAGTCCCTAATAGAGTATAAAAGAGTATGGGCAACAACATCATCCCATCCAGCAGACCCGTATAGTAATAATCATGCTCTTTATCAGTGCTCAGATAGATGATGATACAGGTGATCAGATAAGTAATGATGTGAGCGAGGGTATAATAGCCACCCAGTTGATAGTTAAAGGTCAGGAATACCAGTATCGTCATCGCGACGAAGAGTAGGAGATAGCAGAGTCTTCTAGCAAGGGCAGCATCGATGAGATGGATCATCGTCTTCAGATCAGTGCGTTTATCGATGTGCTGATCTCTGATGTCGAATGGGATCGTGATCGCGATAAAAAATAAAAAACGTTCTACACTCAGCAGCACTAGACTGGGGGTGGCGGGCATGTCTGCAAAATAGTGTAGAGGTATCCATACCGTTATCCATGACCATACGATGGCGATCAAAAAAATCTTGATATATCCATAATCCCTCAATCGCTTGCCTCGGCCCAGTACCGGTAGAGTATATAATATAGAGATCACAGACGGAATGACGAGCAGCTTTATGAGATATGTATCGAACTGTAAAACACAGTAAGATGCGGCTATTGCCGAAAGTAAGGCGTAGACCAGTATATGATTGCGGTATCTATAGATGACCTCGAAGCGTCCCTTCTGCTCAAAAGATATCAGTTTTTTAATTCCTATAAATCGATGAAGGCAGTATAAAAACACTGTAGAACTAAACACAAATAATAGATAAGTGCGATCTACCGGGATTCTGAAAGCACTAAAACTCAAATACGTCAACGCCAATGCCCCTAAGCCGATATGCAAGCTGCTGTACAAATAGAGATTAAGAGCACGTATTATAAAATTCATTTATGAGAGCTTTGTTTTTTTTTAGTCGACGAATATTAAGTTTAAACTACTTGTAATCAGTGTATTAAATATGTAAAATATCCATATGTATGGTGTGTTAACTCAGGGTTAAGCCCACCTCTCCAAAGTTAACACTTGTTTAATAATAGCGTAACAGTAGCACCATGATGCTGCTGTAAATTTGCAGTGTATTATTTAAAAATTGCATGTTTTTAAACCAAATACTTTATTTAAAAAACAAATCTGTAATGATTCAAAAAATTAAACTTTACGCTTTACTACTTGTAGCCGCAGTATTTACGATGTCTTCTTGTGGAGATGATTGTGACACGGTATGTACGACAGGAGAGGTATTAGACATCAACTGTAATTGCATAACGGTAAGTAATCCTTGTGATGGAGTGACTTGTCCTGATGGTTTTGTAGTAGAAGCATCTACTTGTGACTGTGTGGAAGAAGGTTCAGTTGATGGGCTTGAGTATGTTACCGCAAACATTACGAGTGATGCAACATGGACTGCAGACAAGACCTGGGTATTGACAGGAAGGATCGCCGTTGAGGCTGGAGCTTGTTTATCGATAGAGGCAGGTACTGTTGTAAAAGGAGAAGCCGGTGCTGGGGCCAATTCTACGGCACTCGTAATAGCGAGAGGTGCTCAGTTAAAAGCGATGGGTACAGAAGCACTTCCGATCATATTTACATCCATAGCAGATGAGATTACTGCCGCAGATATCGCAGCAGGAAATTACGCTGGACCTAACCTAGGACCTACGGTAAATGGATTATGGGGAGGATTGATCATACTCGGTAATGCACCGATCTCCGCACAAAATGCAAATGACCAAGATGTAGCAGAGCTCCAGATAGAAGGGATACCTACTTCAGATCCTAATGGACTATATGGAGGTAATGATGCAACAGATAACTCAGGAACGATCACATACATCTCTATCAGACATGGAGGGACTAACATCGGAGAAGGCAACGAGATCAATGGATTAACCCTAGGAGGTGTAGGATCAGGTACGACGATAAATAATGTAGAAGTAGTCGCTAACCAGGATGATGGAGTAGAGTGGTTTGGAGGTACAGTGGATGTAGATAATATCCTCGTATGGAACTGTGGAGATGATGGCTTAGATACAGATCAGGCATGGAACGGAACGGTAAATAACTTTATCGTAGTAACTCCAGTAGGAGGATCGGCTATGGAGTTGGACGGCCCAGAAGGGACGTACACACAAGGGCCTAACAACTTCTATAACGGGGTCATATACGCAGGTGGAGACATCGATCACTTGATCGACTGGGATGGAAATACAAACACAGGAGTCTCGGACGTCTACTTCTATGGCTTGGCTACCGGATATGGTGGAGCTGCGACTGCAGCGATCGAGTCATTCGGTGGAGACGGTACAGGTACTAATGGTAACTGGGAGTATACATTAAACGATGTTGCAGCGGACTCTATTTTTATAGCGGTGCCAGTAGCAGCATTGACAGAAGTGGCTCAGAACCAAAACACAGTAGGACCTAATGCAGCAATGTTTAGCTGGACATGGGCAGCAGATTCAGGAGCACTTGCAGAGATCGGATTATAATTGACATTTGTAAAGTAGCCTCACATAAATTAACACTAGGGAGAGGTTCGATTAAGACATCTCTCCCTTTATATACGCTTCATAATTAATAAAATGAAAAAATTGCACTCACATCTTTTAGTATTTATATGCTCACTTCTTAGTCTGTCGGCTTTCGCCCAAAAAGGAACCGTAACAGGAACCGTAACAGATGCGACAAGTGGCGAGCCGATTATGTTCGGAACAGTCCTAGTCCAGGAGACAGGATCCGGATCTGATACAGATCTCGATGGTACTTACTCACTATCACTTACACCTGGGACCTATACCTTGGAGTTCTCATACTTGGGTTTTACCACACAGACCATCACAGAAGTAGCCGTAACAGCAGATAATGTGACCGTTATAGATGCTCTGCTGGCCGAAGAGTCTGAAATGATCGAGGAAGTAGTCATCACAGCAAAACAAGCTCGTAACACAGAAGTAGCACTTACTACCATCAAAAGAAAATCGACCAACCTACTAGACGGTATCTCATCTGCCAGGTTCAAAAAAATAGGAGACTCTAATGCAGCAGATGCCGTAAAGAGAGTTACCGGAGTATCTGTAGAAGGCGGTAAGTATGTCTATGTAAGAGGTCTAGGAGATCGATACACTAAGACGATGCTTAACTCAGTCGATATCCCAGGATTAGATCCAGATCGCAACAGTTTGCAGATCGATATGTTCCCGACGACCTTACTTAATAACATGGTCGTATATAAGACGGCTCTTGCCGAATTGCCAGCAGACTTTACAGGAGGACTCGTTAATATAGA
>CALDEN010000017.1 GCA_937942405.1 uncultured Saprospiraceae bacterium | reverse complement strand
CCTTCAAACTCTAGTTGGAGTTTTCTAAGATCATCATACGTTAGACTGCACTTCATCTCTGCAACGACTGTCTGGCTACCAGGGTTTTCCATAAACATAAACAGTCTCGTAATTACATCTTTCTTCTCTTTGACGAGAATTTTCACTTTCATTTCTCCATCTCTGACGTTGACGAGCTCTTCGTAATTGTCTTTTTTAAGATTGATTTTGATCTTTGCGAGGTCGTCTTTTTTCAGACTTCCATTTTCACCGAATAGGTAAACTTCTACTTTATCTACTTTATCGATAATTTCTCTTTGTTCATATTCTTTTGCAAACATTCTTAGTATATCTCCGGTAAGAGACATCTTAGATACTTCATCTGTCTTAGCATATGATTCTAAGATAGATTCTGTAGACTGAGCATTAATTAATAAGGTGCAAATTGAAAATATGGAAAGCAATACTATTTTTTTCATGGTTTATATTTTTAATGGTGGTTAGTAGATTCTTTTCTTTTGGAATTAAAACTAAAGTTGGCTTCTTTTAATGCATCAAGTGGCATGTCTGTATTGAGGTTTACAACAATGAGATTATCCTCGCCACGTATCAATATTGAAAGATTCTTAACGATATCATCTTTCTCTCTAACCCATACATTTACATTATTGCCTTCTTCTCGAAAACTCACAAACTTCTCCATCCCATGATCGGGTAGATCATTTAAAAGTGTCTGTATAGCGTAATCGCTCACATGAGCTTTCTCATCTATTACAAGAAATCTGAGTTTTTTGAAGTACTGTCCGAGGTCTAAGAATGCTTTCTCGTCTTGCTCTTCGGCAAAGTTTTCTGCAAAATTAAAACCGGAACGTAATAACCATCCTGGGAGGGTCATACATACAGCTTTGTCCTGATTCTTATGATTGTCTATAAATTTATTTAATGGTCGTTGTGCTAGGTTTGTACCTATCAGTAGTAGTGTCAGTAGGATAGTTGTACTTAGTTTTTTAAGCATTAGAACTTATTCTTTTTTGTCTAGTTTGCCTAAATGCTCCACACCATCGATGTTTAAAGATTTAGCGAGTCGAGCTATTTTTTCTAGATCGATATCTCCCATAAAACTCATTAGGACAAACTCATCACCTCCAACCATTAGTAGTAGTTCTTGGATAATGTCTCCTGATTCTTTGGTAAGAAACTCTATTTTTTGACCTTCATCTCTGGCTGTCATAAGGAGTTCGTACTCTTTGGTATTGATTTTACCTTTGGCTTCTTTGTAGAACTTACCTTCAGCATCATCTACTTTCAGAATCCGTAAACCATCTAGGTTTTCTACCACGTCTTTTAGATCCTGGTTTTCTTGTTCAGATAGGACTTTAGCGACCATCTTAAACATTTTAGGACTTACATAGACTACAGAAAACTTTTCATCGTCCTCATATTCACTAAAATATTTTTCTATCGCTCCTTGCGAAAAGGCAGTAGATGTCAGTACAAAGGATAGAAAAAGAATTAAAAATTGCTTCATTATAGCTTATTTATAAATTTGATTAGTGTACTATTTAAATATGTCGGCATTTGCCATTTTCTTGAAATCACTTCCTATAGCGTTAGAGCTTTTGTCCAGTTTACCAGATAAAAAAGCCAATGCTTCTACGGTTACTTCATATGCCTCTCGCTCTTCCACACTGAGATTAGCGAGTATTAACTGTCCATCTGCTTGAGTGTTGTCCATTCTATCCACGTTTATCCAAAACATCATTCCGATCAATAAAGAGGCGGCTACAGCCATCCATTTTTTGGATAATGAAAATACTTTTGCTCTTGTAGAACTACTAGTGGTAGTTTGAGAATCTTTTTGAAGATCACCTTTTACTATTTTGGCTTCAGCCGAAAATACCTCAAAAAGATCCTTGTACATGGATAATTCTGGATGCACTGCATTTCCATTAAAGTATTCTTTTAGATAGGCCTCGTCCTCTAGACTGGAATCACAGTCCCAGTATTTCTGCAGTAATCCATTAATGACCGTATATTCTAAATCTTCAGGTAACTCATAAGAAGTACTTAAAGCACTCTCAGAATTGAATAATCGGAACAAATCAGCGTATTCCTCAAACGCAACATCATATGCTCCATTGAAGTATTGCTTTAATGAGATTTCTTCCTCTATGGAAGTAGACCCCTCAAAATATTTGTCCAGTAAGGCAGAAACTTGTGTATTTATCATATGGCCTTTTTTGTGATTTGTGCTCTTAATGTTATTCGTGCTCGATGTAGGTAAACTTTTACCTGATCTAATTTCAATGTCGTTATTTCACTGATCTCTTTATAAGAGTATCCTTCTATATCTCTCAGTTGGACAACTGTACGTTGTTTCTCTGGTAGTGCGTTAATCAATGCTACAATCTGTCCCATTCTGTCGTTTGATTCTGCCTCTTCTGAAGGCGTCAAGGTTTTATCTTTTATATCGTAATGTTCAGTGACATCAGATGTCCGCATCTTTCGGGCTCTGATCTTATCGATACAGAGATTCCTAGTGACGGTCATGCACCATGCTTCTTTGTTATTCAGTTCCAGAAACTGGTCTTTTTTCTTCCATACTTTGACCAGTACTTCTTGGATTACATCCTCTGCCTCATGGGTACTCCCCACAATACGTAAAGCTAGCCTGAAGAGTTTATCCTTAAAGGGGCTTACTAAATTCACTATATCGTTCCCTTGCATTACGTAAGATTGACGGTTTTAACTAATTATAGGTTACAAAATACGAGATTTTAACACTCTTAAACTAAAGAAAAGTATCTGAGTCTTCATATTAGCTATTTTTTACAGCTGTCTCCCACTTAGGAAACCTTAAATACCGTGGCCTAAAACCTGATTTCAAGTACAATTTAAGTGTATTGCATTCTTTCTGAAGCTCAAATGAGCGATGCTACTTGAGATTGCTAAATAGATATAATTGATATCACAATCCACGAGAAATTTGTTATTCGTTAAACAATCAGTTAGATTTGGGCATTACAAAACGATTCTATGCGTACTACTTATATCAATACATGCTTCTGGTTCTACTTTTATTTTAATAAAAGATAGGGCTCATATTTATTGATATAAGAAATGATAAATGATAAGAGTCCAATTTTTTGGGCTCTTTTTTTTTGTCTATAACTCAGATATTATGAACAAAGTGGTCATACAAGGTTATCCAGGTTCTTACCATGATATTGCATGTCATGCTTATTTTAATTTGCATGACAATGTATTGGTCTGTGCGGATTCATTTACCGTATTAGCTGAAAATATAACAAGTGATTCTTCTATAGATTATGGATTAATGGCAATAGAAAATTCGATAGCCGGATCTATTATTCAGAATTATAAAATCATCAAGGATTACAATCTGAGCATAATAGGAGAGATTTATCTCAGAATAGAGCATTGTTTAATGTGTCATCCTACTACGAGTATAGAACAAATTACAGAAATCCATTCTCATGAGATGGCCATAAAACAATGTCATCAATACCTCAACCAGTTCGCAGATATCAAACTGATAAACGATGAGGATACAGCCCTAAGTGCTAAGCGTATACAGCAAAGCAATTCTTTACATATAGCGGCCATTGCAAGCGAACGAGCAGCAAAATTATATGGACTCAAAATTTTGGCAAAAGGAATAGAAGATAACGATCAGAATTATACGAGATTCTTTGTAGTACAGAAGGAAAAGACTCTACAGACTAAGGGCAATAAAGCTTCGATCTCTGTTAGACTAGATCATCAACCGGGCTCATTACTTGCCGTATTACAAAAAATATATGATCATCAAATCAACTTATCTAAACTGCAATCCTTTCCTGTCCTCGGTGAATTGTCACAGTACTTTTTTCATATGGATTTGGAATTTGAAGAGGAAGAAAAATATTACGAGTGTATTGCCGCAATTTCAAAAAATACCTTGGAAATGGTTGAGTTCGGAATGTATAAGAAAGCGGATATCTCTCAGGCATTGAGAAAAGAACCTATAAATATTATGCTATGAGTTTAGCCTCTTCCATAAAACCAGCGGACAAATTATCAAGTGTCGACACCTACTACTTTGCTAAGAAACTCAAAGAAATAGCAGAGCTTAATCGGCAAGGTAATGATATCATAAATTTAGGAATCGGAAGTCCAGACATGCCTCCTCCAGACAGTGTATCGCAGGCCTTGATTAAGGGCCTATCCAATGCCAAAGCTCATCAATATCAATCCTATTATGGTCTGCCCGAACTACGAGTAGCTTTTACAGAATTCTACAGTAGGCATTTCGATGTGGTGCTCAATGCTGAAAAAGAGGTTCTGCCGCTGATGGGCTCCAAGGAGGGAATTATGCATATATCTATGAGTTTCCTGAATCCAGGAGACCATGTACTTGTTCCCAATCCTGGATATCCTGCTTATAAAATGACGTCACTTTTGGCTGGTGCTACTCCACAGTTTTATGATCTCAAAGAAGAGACTGACTGGATGCCTGACTTTAATGCTTTAGAGAAAATGGATTTGACTAAAGTCAAAATCATGTGGGTCAATTATCCCAATATGCCGACAGGAAGTAAAGGAAGTACATCATTATTTCAACGGCTTATAGAATTTGGGTTAAAGCATAACATATTAATATGCCATGATAATCCATATGCCTTTATTTTAAATGACGAGCCGCTAAGTATTCTATCTATACCTGGGGCAAAGGAAACGGCCTTAGAGTTGACCTCACTCAGTAAGTGTTTTAATATGGCGGGATGGCGAGTGGGAGCAGTACTAGGATCGGAAGAATTCCTGAAGTCTATTATTAAATTTAAGAGCAATATGGATTCCGGTATGTTTATGCCTGTCCAACTAGC
>CALDEN010000016.1 GCA_937942405.1 uncultured Saprospiraceae bacterium | reverse complement strand
CCTACACCTACAAACTGCCTAAACTGCTCTCGTTCAAAGAGTTGCTTCAAGTCTCCACCAGGATTCCGCCAAGTTCCTGAATCAGAAAAAACAACAAACTGAGAAGCCATATTCTTACGCCTAAAGATGGAATATCTAGCTTCTAGATTGAGCACAGCCTGAGCAGTTCCTCGATCTATTCTATTCCCGACTCCCCGTATGTTTACATGACTATCTACGACAAATGGGGCAAATGGCGAATCATTATTGGTCGATATCGCCCACTTAACCCTAGCCGCAAGATTTAATTTTTGCAGAGGCCTTATAAAAACTTTGGTTTGTAGCTGGAACGTATTAAAAATACTCTTGTCCAAAAAATTATAAACATTCTGCACACTCGTTTTGAACTCATATCCTTTTAAATAAAAGAAGTCATAATTGAGTCCATTATCGATATAGCTGATATCGTTTAAATATTTATTGATCTGAAAATCGTTAGGGCCAGGAGGATTTTGCAATTCTTGATTATCGGCTTTGAGATAAGATTCTCTAAAAAATGTACCTCTCAATTCTACCATTTTTCTGATCGTCATACTTCTCAAAATAGAAACACCGATTCCATTATTATCAAAAAGATAACTCACCCTGCCCTCTGGGAAGAAAAGCGGTTCCAAAGAAGACCATTTATGTAGGCTCAAACTATAACCCCATTTAGAATTTCCTATTCTGGGTCTTTTAAAATATACTTGACCTGAATGTCGCTGATCATTATTTTGATAGAAAGCCAGTAACTGATCTCCATTTCCTCGGAGATTATTTTCAATCAATCCTATGGAAAACCAAATGTTATCCCTGATACCTCCAAAATTTAAAATCGGCAAAGCTGTTTTCCGCTCCTCAATATAGTAGATCAACTTAACATGATCCTCGATGGTATCTTTCAGAAAGTAGGCATTGGCTACACTGGGAAGGTTTTTCAGCAGATTGAGATCATTCTGAATCTCTTGATCAGTACGACTATGTATACTTGCATAATTTTGAGCGTTGAGATATCGATGGAGGAAGGAAGCTTTGGTTTTTACCAATCCTTCAAATCTTACAGCATCACTTGCCTCATGGGATGGAGATAAAAGATCAGCATTGTTCTGAGCTGTGCTGAGAAAAGGAATTATATAGATAAAAATGAGAATTTTTACCAAATGTGAGATCATGCATGCAAGATAAAACGAAGATCAAATATTCAATCTAAAACCGACATTAATTGTTTCTGCTTTGCCTCCATTATCGTTTAAAAACTTATTGGCAAAATCAGTATAGAGCAATTCTAGTTCGACCGATGGGGTAAATTGATATTTTGACCCTAGTCCGAATTGAGTAAAATAATCAAACTCAGATTGCCAGTATGGTGAATATCCACCGATGGTATAAAACGTAAGCTTAGTCGTAGGAACATAACTAAATATGATGGTAACTGGGGTAGAAAATCGATTTACATGGCCTGCATCATTACTGCCTATATCCTCTAATAAAATATCGAATTCTGTAAACAATGAAAACTTAGATCCGATAGAAAAATCATTAAAGAACTGCGTATTCCAAGTAGCTCCTGTCCAGTCGATATAGGGCTGTGTATCACTCCCTGCGAGATCTGTACCTATCGGAAAAACAAAGGAACTCTGGATAGAAAAATTTTGCCATCTAGGTACTGGAGCATATCTTATCTGAGGTCCGATCGCTGTAAGTCCGGATCTACTGCTTCCCTCATCGTCACTTCCGAATACTGAAAATGGAGAAGAGGGCAATCCATTATTTCTCACCTTCCTAAATCGAGTATTCAGCCCAATATTAAACCTAGGAGTCAATCCGTACATCGCACTCAACGATGTCGTAAAAAACGAAGATCGATCCTCCAACTGACCATTAGTACCGGTCTGCTGAGAATATAGATTATTGAATAATTTAAACTCATACGATCCTTTGGGAATGGTAGATGAGACGATATATCTCGCCTCGTTTGAGTTTATAAAGCCAGTATTTACACTACCTGTATACGAGCCTTTATCGTTTAATTTCCAATCGTAATTATAATAAGAAACCTTACTAGACGAAGCTATTTTGGCATTTCTAAATCTATTGATATACTTTATTACGTTGTCCTTTGAACCTCCAAAATCATCTGCATACCATTTAAATATTTCAGACAATTGTGTTTTGCCATCTACTACTTTTATAAAGCCCGCATCGTTTAAAGCATTTCGAGCCTGCTGATCCAGTTGCTGTTCAAGCCTATCTGGTGTATACGCAAAATCTGTAATCGGTGGGCATCCTACTGCTCCACAGACGAGAACAAAATGAAAGCGAGCATCCATGTATTTTTTAAGCAACTTGTCTTTTTCTAATTCATTTAACGTTAAGCTCTCACCGGCAACCTCTATCCTCATCTTATCAAAAAAGCCTCCCTTATCCATTACAGATCCGATAGGATATGACAAGCTCACTTGATTAATCACATGTAGATTGTATGCATTGATATAAAATGCTTGTTTCTGATACGCTGATGCATCCGTTAAATCTGTCGTAGCTATCCTGCTGATCAAGGCAGTCAGGCTTTTGTCCATCTTGGCCGCAGCATAATCGACTGATCTTTGGGATACATGCTTTTTCAGAAATGAATTGGTATCCTTAAAAAAGGACTGATCTAATTTCTGAGCACTACTCGTCATGCATAAAAGCATCAGCATCACGACTGACATCACAGTGTAAAAACTTCTATCGATGGCTTTCATAATTATATTTTTTTTGACACCACAAGTATCGGAGATATATGGATTAAAAGTGTACTCAATATTTCTTAATTCACTATCAATTGTTCCCTACGTCCGCATATTGACGTATTAATCAAAGGGCAATAAAGCAAAATCCAATTCTTCTTCCCGAGATCGTAAGAACGCATCTGCCGTAGATTGTATCGTATCGTCCATATTGCGATAGGAAATTCCTAATTCTTTGACGGATTGAGCATTATCATATTTCCAGTGCTTAGAAGAACTTATCACAGAGTACTTATTATACACCGTTACTCGCCTACTAAGTAGAGCATACAACCCCATCAATCTCCAAGAGATCGGGATCATCCATTGACGTATTTTATACTTCGGAGGAGTAACTTGATAGACATCTGCAATCTTTTCCATTAATGACTTAAAGGAGAGATTGGCTCCATTAAGTACAAATCGTTTTCCATGAATCCCGTTACTCAATAGTAAAACGCTGGCCCTTGCCACATCTCTGACATCCACAAAGCCATTACTCCCTGGTGGATAAAGCTTTTGTCCCCTGATCATATTGCCGAATATCTTGACAGATGATTTAGTCCAGTTTCCTGCACCCAGTACAATCGATGGATTTAAAATCCCGACCGACAGCCCTTCAGCATGACCTCTCCATACTTCCATCTCTGCTGCTTTTTTAGATATGGAATAAGGAGAATTATATTTAGAGTCTTGCCATTCTGCCTCTTCGTCTATGATGTTTCCAGATTTACTTTTGCCTAGAGCAGATACTGAACTGATATGTATAAATCGTTGGACACCATACTTAAGTGCACTATCGACTAGATAACGAGTGCCTTTCATATTGGCCTCGATCATATCATCATCGTCTTTGGGTGCAAAGGAGACGATTGCAGCAGCGTGTATAATGGCCGCATATCCTGCTGACACGATCTCATCTATCCCTAGCATATCTAACACATCGCATTCATGCCAGCTAATCCGAGATGCATCCGTGCCCAGTAACTCTAGCGAACTATTGGTACGTTTCAAAGCATGTACATTTGTATAGCCCTCATTTAACAAAGCCCGGCATATATAGGACCCCACAAATCCCGTCGCACCAGTTACTAATATCCGTTTATCCTTATCTACCATGCACATTATATATCGCTCCACCTATCGTATCTTTAACTGCTCCTGTCGCTGAAGCCAAAATATTAGGTAAATTATTTAAGCGTAAATAGCCCATATACGCCATAAGTAAGGCCTCTTTATATTCGATGGTCTCTACCGAAGGTAGGTGCACATTTATACCCTTAATGTCGTCTCTCAGAAATGAGATCAACTGCTTATTATACGCTCCTCCACCGGTGACAAAAAGACTTTTGGCTACAGCCAAATTTTCCAATATCTTATCAGCCACCCATCTATTTATCGTAAATAGACCATCCTCCATACTTCTAGATCCATCCAGTATCGGAAAGTATTGATCCCGTATCCAGCTATTATCTAATGACTTAGGAGATGACTGCTCGTAGTAGCTAAATGCATTCAATTTTCTATAAAGCTCCTTATCTAAACTACCCCGCATGGCCATCTGACTATCTCTATCAAATCCATCAGCAGTATCTCGGGATACATAATTATTTAACTGATTACATGGGCATATGTCATATGCTGTCCAGTCTGTAGCTCGAGTGATATTAGCGATGCCACCGAGATTGAGATAATAATCATAATCACCGAAAAAGTTTTTTTCCAAAATCGGGACTAAAGGGGTTCCTACCCCGGACAGACATATATCCCCTGCTCTAAAATCAGTGATCACCTTATGCTCTGTAATTGCAGAAACTACAGCCCCGTTAATCATCTGATGCGTAATACCCTCAGATGGCACATGATGAGTCGTATGCCCATGAATACTGATAAAGTCAGAATCTTCATTAAAAGACTCCTGAATTTTTTCTGCAATAAACGTAGAATACGCTTTCTCTAAAACTAAATATTCCTTGAGCCTTAAGCCCGCAGCATCGCCTAATCTAGATCGAAGCTCATCGGTAAAAGAAAAATTTCTGGAACTTATGATTGTATAACTGTCCGTAGAGACCTCGACCATTACTGCATCGACTCCATCCATAGAACTTCCAGACATTATTCCTATACCTTTTAAGCAAGGATATTTTTTATTAATCATGATAAGACGAAATTAAGAGTATGAGGCTATTAAACCCTCATCAAACGAAAAAATGTTAAAACGATGGAAACTTTTAAACAAACTATAGTTTCCATGGTTTATAATGTATAATTTTGCACCATGACTGCAACGGATAAAATTTTGGACTCTGCTTTTAACTTATTCATGAAATATGGAATAAAGAGTGTCAGCATGGATGATCTCGCCAGAAGACTAGGTATATCCAAAAAAACCATTTACGAGATTGTAGAAAACAAAAAAGACCTCGTCGAAAAAGTAATCCGGATCTACATCCAAAAAGAAGAACGAGATGTTACTCAGATCGTAAAAGAATCCACAGACGCCATAGATGAAATGCTGAATATCGGTAGATATCTGATAAAATTCTTGAGGGAAATGAAGCCGACCATCGTGTTCGACCTGCAGAAATACCACCCTTCTATATGGAACATCATCGAGACCGAGCACTTTAGTTTTATAGAAAAAGTGGTCAAAAACAATCTCATCAAAGGTCAGAAAACAAAATTATACCGCCCAGAAATAAATACCGACATCATCACTAAACTATATATGGCCAATGCCAAAGAACTGGTAAATGAGGATACCTTCCCCAATCAGGAGTATCCCAAGCCAGAATTATTTAAACAATTTTTTAACTACCATCTATATGGTGTGGCTTCTGAAAAGGGCCTAAAACACCTGAATTCAAAAATTTCCATTTCATGAGGAATCTTATCCTTATACTTTTTTTGGCTTTAAGCCAAAATCTAAACAGTCAAAGCTATAGCCTAGAAAAGGCGATTGTATATGCCTACGAGCATAGTAATACAATTAAGATCGATCAGCTCAATGTCGAAGATGCAGAGCATCAAATCAATGAGTACAAATCGATCGGAAAGCCCAAAGTAAATGCATCTGCCGGATATCAATACTATCTGCTGCAACCACAGACAGTACTTCAAGATTTTATCTCCCCTTCTGTCTATGGCATACTTAAAGGAACGGAGTTACTTCCTCAATCTTTTCAAACACCTGCACCTGTGTCTCAAGAAATCTCATTTGTGACTAAGAATAATCTTAATCTCTCTGTAGATGCAAACTGGCTCCTATTTGATGGTTCATATCTTACTGGACTGAAGGCCGCAAAACTCTACAGGAATCTAGCGAGCGAAGAGGGAAAAATAACAAAGCAGGAACTGCGTTCGAACATCACCAAAGCATACTTGGGAATTTTAATCGCAGAAGAAAACCTAAAAATGCTCGAAAAGAATGAACAAAACGCAAGAAAAACGCACTCCGATATTACGGCATTCTATACCAACGGTT
>CALDEN010000015.1 GCA_937942405.1 uncultured Saprospiraceae bacterium | reverse complement strand
TTCTGGCTTTTGTCTACCTCCGCCTGCACTCATTGCAGCCTGTCTTCTCGCTAAGTCTTCTTTACTCGTACGTACTTTGGTGAGATCTGTTTTCTGCTCTCTGGCTTCTTGTATCTGATCGGGACCAGCGATAAGTAGCTTCCCTTTCATCAAGTAGGAACATACCTCGTAGTTTACCTTTCCGATAAACTGCTCAAAGAGATCATAGGCCTCCATCTTATAAATGACCAATGGATCTTTCTGTTCAAAAGAAGCAGACTGTACAGATTCTTTAAGTTCGTCCATAGATCTTAGATGCTCTTTCCAGTTTTCATCGATTAGGGCTAGGGTTACTGCTTTTTCGATATCTCGCATGATCGTCGCCCCGTTAGAGTCGATCGCTTCTTTAAGGTCTGCAGCAATGTTCAGAGGCTTAGCACGGCCATCTGTAAACGGTATAGCGATACGTTTATATTTATGTCCTTCGTTATCGTGTACTCGTTGTATCACCGGTAATAGCATCTCTCTGATCTGCTCCCCTTTACGTACGTATCGTGCTGATACTTCTTTCTGGTACTCCTCTATAATATCATCGTCTTTGGCCTCATTAAAGAAGGCTGCATCCATCTCAGGATCTAGACCTAGCGTTCCTACAGATTCATTTCTGAATGTATCATAGTCTCCACCTGCCTTATTATCACTGATGATGTTTTCTGTCAGACCGATAAACATATTATTTAAATCTACTGCCAGTCGCTGTCCGTTCAGGGCATTTTTACGTCTGCTGTAAATGGCCTCTCTTTGGATATTCATCACATCATCATACTCGAGTAGACGTTTACGTATACCGAAGTTGTTTTCTTCTACTTTTTTCTGTGCTCTCTCTAGAGACTTGGATACCATAGAGTGCTGTAGTACCTCACCTTCCTGATGACCCATCTTATCCATCACCTTTGCCAGACGTTCTGACTGGAATAATCTCATGAGGTTATCCTCCAGCGATACGTAAAATTGTGATGATCCAGGATCTCCCTGTCTACCGGCACGTCCTCTTAACTGTCTATCTACTCGTCTAGAATCATGTCGCTCTGTAGCGATGATCGCTAGTCCGCCATCTGATTTTACCTGGTCGGATAATTTTATATCGGTTCCACGACCAGCCATATTGGTCGCTATGGTTACTTTACCTGCATTACCTGCCTCAGCGACAATGTCTGCCTCTCTTTGATGCTGCTTAGCATTCAGGACATTGTGATTTATGCCTCTGAGATTAAGCATCCTACTCAGTTTTTCTGAGATATCTACGGTAGTCGTACCCACTAGCACAGGTCTGCCTGCTGCCGTCAGTCTGTCGATCTCATCGATTACAGCATTGAACTTCTCCCTAGCTGTTTTATATACTAAGTCTTCTTTGTCCGCTCTAACGATCGGTCTATTAGTAGGTATCACTACTACGTCTAACTTATAGATCTCCCATAACTCACTCGCTTCTGTCTCTGCTGTACCGGTCATCCCACATAGCTTGTGATACATCCTGAAATAGTTCTGCAGAGTGATCGTAGCATAGGTCTGTGTGATGTCTCCGACCTTTACATTTTCTTTGGCCTCTAGAGCCTGATGTAAACCATCTGAGTATCTACGTCCCTCCATCATACGACCGGTGGACTCGTCTACGATCTTTACCTGATTATCCATTACGACATACTCTTCTTCTTTTTCAAAGAGTGCATATGCTTTGAGCAACTGACTTACACTGTGTAGTCGCTTAGATTTTATCGAGTAATTATCGATTATCGCATCTCGCTCATCTGATAATTTTACTCCTTCTGTTCGTTCTCTCTCCTCGATAGCTTGCATCTCTGAGGCGAGATCTGGCATCTCAAAGTAGTCTGGCTCACTTTCTCCTTTGGCTAGAAAATCAGATCCGTTTTCTGTAAGCTCGACCTGTCTGTTTTTTTCGTCGATCGTAAAAAGTAAAGGCTCATCTACGAGGTGCATGTTTTTATTCTGCTCCGCCATGTAGAAGTTTTCTGCTTTTTGCAGCATTACTTTTACTCCTTCCTCACTCAAAAACTTAATCAAGGGTCTGTGCTTAGGGTATGCTCTGTGTGCTCTCAGTAGTGCCATTCCAGCATCTCCCTCTTCGTATCCTGTATCTCCCTCTTTAAATTGTTTTTTGGCTGTAGCCAAATATCCACTGGCTAGTTTTTTCTGCTCACTGATGAGTCGCTCTACCCTGGGCTTAAGGTTCTGGTATTCCTGTACTTCAGAACCTTTAGGTACGGGACCAGAAATAATCAACGGTGTACGGGCGTCATCGATCAGTACAGAATCCACCTCATCTATCATCGCAAAGTGGTGCTTCTGCTGAACCAGCTCGGTCGGAGAGCGGACCATGTTATCCCTTAGATAATCAAAACCAAATTCGTTATTGGTTCCATATATGATGTCGGCTCCGTATGCTTTTTTACGTTCTGCAGAGTTAGGTCTATATCGATCGATACAGTCTATCGTCAATCCCAGAAACTGGAAGATCGGTCCGAT
Source organism: uncultured Saprospiraceae bacterium (assembly GCA_937942405.1). Taxonomy (GTDB): domain Bacteria; phylum Bacteroidota; class Bacteroidia; order Chitinophagales; family Saprospiraceae; genus JAHDHU01. The sequence continues at coordinate 6,626 of CALDEN010000015.1, read as the reverse complement.
CCACTCACAATCCCGACGTGCTAGGTAGTCATTTACAGTAATGACGTGGACCCCTTGGCCAGAGAGCCCATTTAGATAAGCCGGCAGTGTCGCCACTAGGGTCTTACCCTCTCCCGTCTGCATCTCTGCTACCTTACCATCATGGAGCACCATACCACCGATGAGCTGTACATCATAATGGAGCATGTTCCAGGTGATCTCTCCTCCTGCGGCAGTCCATGTGTTTTTCCAGATGGCATTGTTCCCTTCTATAGTAACAAAAGAGTGTTTTGCTGCTAGATCTCGATCATAGTCTGTCGCTGTAACGGTTATCGTCTCGTTGAGCATAAATCGACGAGCAGTCTCTTTGACTGTCGCAAATGCCTCAGGGAGCAATTCCTTAAGTATATCCTCTAGATTCTTATCTCTATCCTTGATCATCTCATCGATGTCATTAAAGATGTCCTCTCTGAGTTCTAGGTCTTTTTCGTTTTTGGCGTCAGCCCGTAATTGCTCGATATCCTTATCTATACCCGCTAGATGATTAGCGATACGCTTACGATAGTCTACCGTATGGTTTCTCAACTGATCGTGAGATATGTTCTCGTAAGAGCCGAAGTGCTTATTGATCACCTCTACTACAGGGCTATAAGCCTTTACATCACGGTCGTACTTGGTCCCAAAAACTTTCTTTATGAAATTAAACATGTGTTATTTATCTAGCGGATTACAAAAGTAAGGCATTATTAAGGTTTTTAAGACACATTCCATACCAATGGTTGTTTTATGACAGCTTGACATTATTATCTTAGCAAAACGTGAGACATCTACTACATCTGGCATACAATGGCGGTTCTTTTAAGGGCTGGCAACGCCAAAAAAACACTTCTGACACTATCCAGCAGATAATCGAGGAGAAACTAAGTATTCTTGCTAGGTCTCCGATCACGATCATCGGTTGTGGACGTACAGATAAAGGGGTACATGCCCAGCAATTCTATGCTCATATGGACTATGCTGGTGATACGGATCCCCTAGTCTATAAGCTCAATCGGATGCTCCCTCGTGATATCGTCATTTATGATATCCTCCCTGTAAAGGCGGGGTTTAACGCTCGATTTGCTGCTACCGAACGTACATATCGCTATTTTTTTCATCTGCGACCCGATCCTTTCCTTTCTAAACTTAGTGCCTATTACCATGTTCCAGATATACGGATAGATGACATCTTGTCGCTTATCAGGCTATTGCCAAAATATAAAGAGTATCGTGCATTCTGTAAAACACCCGATAAAGTCGACAATACCCTCTGTACCATCATGGATACGCATCTCTATGCCGACCCTAATAAAGAACGCTTCTGTTTTGAGATTACAGCTAATCGTTTTCTGAGAGGCATGATCCGTGTACTGATGCACTATATCCTAGAAGTCGCTCAAGGCAAAAAAACGATCGCTCAAATTGAAGAGATGCTCAAAACCGGAACGAATACCGAAGAGATCCAATATGCTCATCCGCAAGGATTGTATCTGCATAAAATTGTATACCCAGAAATACGGCTTACGCCAAATAAGGAGCTTACGGAGTTTTTGTGGGAAGGGATGGAGGAGCTTGTTTAAGATGTTTAACGGTTAGTTATTACACATCTCTTTTTTACAATCCAATGCGTCCTTTTGGCGATGGTAATAACATCATACTTAAAAGAAATCCATTGCTGAGATACAAATATTATTGGAAATATAAATAATAATCTTTTAAAACTCAATGTTTAGTAATTATGCTTCCCAATAGATTCTAAACAAACTACTATGGTCTATCATTTTCCTATTAGATTTTTATTTGCCATTATTTTTACTGGCCTAGTGCATTCAATATGTAATGCTCAAACATATAAAGAATGGATGAATGACCCTAAGATTAAAGTATCCAAAATAATCGAAGAAGCTGAAGAATATCTAAGCCTAAATCCAGATAATCGAGAAAAGAAGTTTTTTGAACGTTGGAAATATTTTGCCTTAAGAAACCAGGATAGTTCTGGATATCTAGAAACATCTAAAGATCGAGCTATATCGATAAAGAAACATTTACAAAACAAACCACTTAATAGAGGTGGAACTTTATGTGGAGATTGGGAAGAATTAGGACCGTTCAGTGCAGATATAGCCCCGGGTTATTCTCCAGGTGTAGGAAGGCTAACATCCTTTGCTTATGATACCAATAATCATGATATAATAATCGTTGGATCTGAAACCGGTGGTGTATGGAAGTCCATAGATAGAGGCAAAAACTGGGAGCCGCTATTAGATGACTTTATTACTATGGATGTATATTCTGTTGCCATTGATCCTCATGATTCTAATGTCTATTATTTTGGTGGTAGAAGAGGAGGATTATATAAGTCTCTAGATGCAGGACTTACATGGGAATTGTTTTTCGACTTTGATAATAATAGCGTAATTAACAAGGTCCTTGTACATCCCATAGATCCTAATAGACTTTTTGTTTCTATAGAAAGAGAGGGATTGTATGTTTCTACTAACGGTGGCAGTACTTGGACTAAGATTTCTTCAAATGGTTTTGACTTTGAATTCAAACCTGGTGATCCATCCACTATTTATGCGTCAGGTAGATCTGTTTATCGATCAACAGATAGTGGCAGCACTTGGGAAACAATAGCCACAGACCTAGAACCCTTTGGTGAAAAAATGATAGCAGTAACCTCAGCTGCTCCTGAAAGGTTATATGTTTTAAGTATTTCTAATGATGCTTTTGCAGGCTTGGGTATATCTAACGATAGTGGTAATAGTTTTGCTATAAGAAACCCTTCCACTAGTTTTAATTTCAGACAGTCGCCTAGGGATTTGGCAATTGCAGTTTCCCCCATTAATGCAGATGAAATACATTTAGGAGGCATCGATACTTATCGAAGTATGGACGGAGGTTTTACTTTTGTTAAGTCATCGCATTGGGTTCAAAATTTAAACTTACCCTACTGCCATGGAGATATAGATGATCTGGTCTTTTTTGATAGTACATTGGTAGCAGTAACTGATGGTGGTGTGTTCTTTGCCGAAAATTCAGCAGGAACTTTGAATAATTCATATTATACTGATATGTCCAACGGACTAGGAATTCATCAACTTTATAAACTAGGCCTATCTCAAACAAACCCTGTAATAATAACAACTGGTGCTCAGGACAACGGATCTTCTAGATATGAAGATGGTATATGGACTACTTGGTATGGTGCGGACGGTATGGAATGTCTTATACAACAATCTAACACAAACATAATGTTAGGTTCGTATCAAAATGGAGGACTAATTAGGACTGTCGACGCTGGACTGACAACGACTAACCTTAGTCCACCCTTTGGTGTAAATACAAATTGGATTACCCCTATTGAACAAGATTTTAATGAAAACAGTACAATATATATCGGGTATAACAGAGTTTATAAATCTGAAAGTTTTGGTTTTGGTTTAAAGCCAATATCTCAAGATTTTGGTTTTGGTTTACACAATCTTAAGGTATCACCATCAGATAATAAAACGATCTATGCTTCTGTGTATTTCGATCTCTACAAAACTGTTGATGGTAGTATATGGAATAGTCTTTTCTTGCCTTATACTTCGGCTTATATTTCAGACATAGCAATACATCCCTCTGATAAAAACAAAGTTGCTTTCGCATTATCAGGTGTCGGTGTGGTCATTACGGAAGATGGTGGACAAACGTTTTCAGCGATAAATGAAGGCTTACCATCATTATATCCTTTGTGTCTTGCATGGCATGATAATGCAGCCAATGGGCTGTATGCTGGCACACATTCTACGGGTATTTATTACAGGGATGATAACACCTCCTCTTGGAAATATTTCTCAGACAAACTTCCAAACGTCGAAATATCTGAAATGGAGATAAATACCGCTGACAATAAATTATATGCGGCTACTTACGGTAGAGGTGTGTGGCGTTCGGATTTGTATTCAGATACTAATGAGCCCATCCAGCTGGCTGGATTCTCTGCGGAAATAATTCATAGAAAAGTATATCTATCGTGGCATACATTTACAGAGAGAGCGTTAGATTATTTTACCGTAAAAAAATCAACTGATGGAATTAATTGGACAGATCTTGAAACTATTAATGCAAAAGGAAATTCATCAGTTAGAACGAATTACGAGTTCTGGGACGAAAACCCTCATTATGGAATTAATTACTATCGTCTAGAATGCAGAGACCTATCAAACGAAGTGTTCCACTCAACTGTGGTAGATGTAAATCTTAGCGGGGTCGACTTATTAAGTATTTACCCCAACCCTAACAATGGAACCTTTTCGCTTTATATAGATGCCCATAGCGATAACAAGATAGAAGTAACTATTTATAATGTACAGGGTAAAATTGTACATACTCAACATAGTTTAGCAAAAGACGGTGTAAATGAAATACCTCTATCCTTAGATCTAAATACAGGAGTTTATTTTTTATCTATGTTGGTAGAAGGACAAGTTATATATGAAGGTAAAAAAGTGCTAATTAATAATTAATCATAACACCTAATATCGCGTACATCTCAATTTATCCGAAAAAAAGATACATAGGAAAATGGGGTACTAATAAAAATGTTCGTTTTTGGCTTTTTTTGAATCCTAAATAATATCCTCGATGGTGTGATGTGTTCCATTAAATTTAAATGTACTCCCTTTTGCTTTTCCTCTTATCTCTTTTGCAATCGGAGAGGCCATAGAAATAGCCCAATATTTTTTATCCTCTAGTTCTATTTTTCCTAGTCCTACACTTATATAAAAGCTTTGCTGTGATCCAATGACTAATGCACCTGGCTCTACAATTGAAGAAGCCTTTTCGGAATCGATCTGATTTAATGATTTCTTCAGAAAGATGGCATTGGATAAAGTGTTTGTTATTCTATCCTCTTCGCCTTGCAGCATTTCTCTTGAGGTTTCAAATTTATCTCCGGCACTGCTCTTGGTGTCTGAGGCTTTGGCTTCATCGATCTTTTGCAATACAGCGTTACAGACATCGATTTTTTCTTGGGCTAGACCCAGACATATCTCATGTAATTTTCGTTTGAGCTCTGTATTCACTTTCGTCGTATCTTAACTGCAAGTTACTAATAATGATTTTACCTTAGCTTTCAGTAGCAATACAAGCCTATATTAATAAATGAAGATAAAAAGACACATCGCTCTAATGACACTTATAGGTGTGTTTATAATCTTGTTTCTGAGTAGCTGTAAGTCGATCTATAGATTTGAAGAGGACGAGTGCAGCTCTGAGTTTATCTTATACAGAGAGAATTTTAAATACACAGAAAAGACACCGTTTTCTGATTTTCATGTTTGGGGAAGATACGTTGTTAAAGACAGTATAGTGCAACTGTTTTATGACAAAGAGGATCGACTCCCTTATTCTTTTTCTAAGAGCAATATTATAACTCTGTCAGAAAATCTATTATCAAAAACTTTTTCAGTTAAAACCATTGACGCACGCTCTAATCAGCCTCTAATCAAAGCCGCACTAGCATTACGTGATGGACAAGGTGAGGTCATAGAGTCTGGTATAACGGATTTATCGGGAATAGCACAACTACCCAAAAACGCTGATGCAAAATCATTAGAAATTCATTATATCGGTTATGCTACTCAATATATAGATTACAGCTATATCGTAAACCATGATATAGAAATAGTCCTTGATGAATATAAAGCAGGAGGTCGTAGAAGTGATGGTTGTCTTGTAACTTTTCTAGATCTAATACTGGAATACAAAATCGATGATTCCAAAAAAATAAAGTCTCTTGAAAGAAATGGTGTGAGGTTTAGAAAAATAAACTAAATAATCATTTACTATTTATACCGCTAAAATAGATAGTACAAAAGTCTTTTAAATTCCAGTTAGTTCCTAAATATCCCCTACCTCACAAGCATAACATCCCCTGAATACCTTATCACCTCACCATCCAAAAAACGTATGGCCGCCGTATACACGTAAACTCCAGGAAGTGATTCCTTTTTATTAATCCTACCATCCCAAGCATTTTCTGAAAGATTAGGCAGAAAATTATCGTTCTCAAAGACCAAACCTCCCCATCTATCAAAGACTTTAAACTCTTCTACCAACTCTACATTAGGAATACTTGCAAAAACGGTGAACACATCATTTACGCCATCTCCGTTAGGAGAGAAACTATTGGGTATATATACTTTCCTAGATTCCAATACTTCAATAAAAATAGAATCGATTACAGAACAGCCAGAACCCGCAAACATCTCGAGTGCCACTAGCTGACTAGAGGTAGGTAGAAAACTTATGTTGTCGCACTCCTGAAATTCCATACAGTCTATCGGAGTGATAGACGTCCAGATAAAATCTGAAGCATTAAAATTATAACTCGGTGCCAGAGTTATGGTTTCTCCCAATTCGACGGATAAGTCATCTCCTAAATCTATGCTTAGATCTGTTTGCTCTTCTATCAGAGTGGTCAGTTCTATGACACAACCGATATCGTCTTGGATAAATATGGAGTAGGTTTCTTCAACTTCTAAATCAGTAAAGATTGTAGTCGTTCCAGCATCTATTCCTTCAAAAAAAATGGTGTATGGTGCAGTCCCTCCGCTTAT
>CALDEN010000014.1 GCA_937942405.1 uncultured Saprospiraceae bacterium | reverse complement strand
TTTTGCATTGATCTCTTCGATGCTTGAGGATTCACATTCACTGAGTATTGGTAGATATTGAAAGTCGTTAGAAAACAAGCTCTGTACTTGAGCCTCATCGACCTTAAACCAGTCCATCAGTACGGATCCGTAGATAGATCTAAAATCATATTGCATGGCGACGCCTTCGTTTACATCTACTGCAGTATCGATTTCTGCATTGTCTCCGATAACTCCAGGATTTACACAATGTCCAAAGACCATCATCGGTGCAGCAGTTCCATGATCCGTTCCTAGACTGAAGTTAGAACGGATACGTCTTCCAAATTCAGAATAGGTCATACCGAGCACTCTTTTTTCCAGTTCTAATAATTTAAGGTCATCCTGAAATGCACACATGGCATCGGATAAGATTCCGAGAAGGTATCCATGGTTTCCGGTGCTGGTGTCATCTTCCTGTACCTGATCTGCATGCGTATCGAATCCTCCAATACTTACTACATATATTTTGGTCTGTAAGCCACCTTTGATCAGTCGAGCGACGGTTTTGAGTTTAGTGGCCAGATTATTATCGTCTGCGTACTTTGTGGATTTGTTTTCTCCAATGGCGTAAGCGTTTTTAATGGCTTCTCCGTATACGTTGGATTGTTCGATACTCTGAGTTAGGAAGGAGAGCTGCTCCTCATAACATCCACTAGCGATCTCGTTGTTTACAGGGGTCGGTAGGGTGCTGATCTCTTCAGGATCGATGATGACCATACTGAAGTTGCCTCCCGTTCCTTGACAAGTCTCTGATGCCGATGATCCGACAGTAATTGCAAAAGGATCTGGACACTCATCAGTTGGGTAAGAATTGGGATAATCCGTTACTGTCGTATCTAAGTAGCGACCCACCCATCCTGTATCGAGATACTCATCTGCTGATGATCCTGTATGCCAGATATCTTTTGATCTAAAATGGGATCTATTTTGATTAGGGTAGGCGACACCTTGTATGATATTGAGTTGTGCATTATCATAGATTTCTCTGACTCCCTGCATGGAGGGATGTAGAGATAGCGTATCGGTAATGCCGAGTAATTTATTTTCTGGGATAAAGATATTGGATCGTACTGCTGCTAGATTATCCTGTTGGTCGATAGGGACGATCATTGACAGACCATCGTTACCACCTTCTAGTTGGATGATGACGAGGACTCGATCATCTGCTCCATTTACCATGGAAGACAAACTACTTTTGGCGAAAGCCGATACAGGTAATCCTCCTGCTAGAACAGGTAGACTCAGGAGCGAGGAGGTTCTTAAAAATGATCTTCTACTTTTATTATGAGTATCGCACATAGTGTTTTCTTTTGGGGCTTAGTTTAAATAAAATTCTGGCATCTTGAGGATAGTCTGGAACATCGCTTTCAGACGATTAGTGATTCCTTCTATACGATCTGGATTAGTGGGGTCAGCCAGGTACTCGGAGTACTCCATGGTCCACGATGCATCGGGCAGTCCAGGGATGAGTAGATTTTTCAAGAAATCATGCTGATTCTGTGAGATCGGATACGCAAAAAGTACCGCTATACATTCTTCTATCAATACATTAGGGTCATACACATCATCGAACTGTTCTATGAACGCCAGAACATCTATCCTGAACTCTGTCCCTGATAGGGTGATACCTTCGACAAATAGATCGGTAAAGGTCTCTCTCAGCTTAAGCGAAATAGAATTTATCCATACTTTATCATACTGGGGACCTTGATAGAATGCCTTCCATCCCGCTACAGAGGGGATCTCTAATAAAACCATTTCCTGAGCAATGGTTAGTTCGTTTAGTAGATCATAGTATTTATATCTGTCGACTTTGTTTTGGAAATTCCCGTATTCAAATGTGTTTACCACTTTGGCCATAAAGTCTAGAGGATGTGATATGGTGCATCCTATATGACTATCCGTAAAAAAGTATTCACTAGATAGAAGCGTCGCTATGACCGGCTGGATTTCGTAATTATTATCGATCAAAATCTGAGCTAATGGCTCTATGATATTTAGTTCTACATCTGCAGATATTCTCGGAGAGATAAACCAGATATGCAGTTTCCTGCAAATAAATCGAGCGACCTCTGATTGCTGAAATATGATGTCTATGATCGTTTTATACTCTTCTGCTCCTTGGTCATTTATTACGATATTATTTAATCGAGGAGAGAGTTGCTTGCTATCTTTATCATGTTGGCCGTCTCTATATGCTCCAGCAACGATGGCATCATCACTTATATTAGCTCTCCATCCAGTAAGGATACGTGCTACTTCTCGTACATCTTGTTCGGTATAGTTTGTATAATCTCCAGGGCCTGCTTCTAGTCCTCTACCAATAGAAAATAACTCGAGGAGTTCTCTAGCGTAATTTTCATTGGGAGATTGTACAGAGTTTTGATGTCCATTCAAGAAGAGCAACATCGCAGGATCGATAGTGATGTCTTCGATTAGTGTTTTAAAATTCCCTAGGGTATGTGTCAGTAGGGTTTGACAATATTTATATCCGATCTGTCCTCGTGTAAGACTATTGATCGGTAGATGCTCATGCCAAAATAGCAGCATCTTGGATCGGATATTTATGGGGCTATCTATCATTAATCCCATCATCCATGATTTTAGCGATCGCTTACGAGCATTATTTAGTCCAGGGACACCAGGTATGGGCTCGTTTAAATTTACCCAAGTCTCACCGATGGGAGCTCCAGGATCTGCATCAAATCTATGATGTATCGGTGGCTCTGGTGCAGGAAGGGGAGCGAGAAGTGTATCGATGGTATTAGAGAGGCCCTGATTTACTGCAGATTTTATATCTGTATAGCTGGGGCCGAAAGTCGTACGTCGTAATAAATGTGCCGCCTGAGAAAAAGTCCAAGGGCCAGAATAAGGATTGAGCGTACTCATAGATAATATTTGGGGTTTGTCAATAGTCTAATGTTCTTAAAAATATTGTTTTTATTAGACTATCAATTGTATAAAAAGTTTAAAATGTCAAAATGACAGAAGGATATCTTTCATCTTGTCGACAAATACTAAAATAATAGCTGCATGAGATTGATTAATACACTTTTTGCTCTCTTTGTGATGTGTGTCACGAGTTATGGGCAACAGGGACCTACCAGTGGTGGCTTGTTAAATACAACGCAAGCCTATAGCCATACACATACTATAGGGGAGGTCTTTATAACCGAAAGCAGTAATAATGAGTATTCTGCAAAAAACGGAATTATTCAATATTTTGACGATATGGGTACCTATACTTTTGATCCTGCTATAGTAGCGATCAAAATATATCCCAACCCTGCCTCTGATCATATCTTTTTTGATGTGTCTGAAATTGAATTTACCCAGTATAAGATTTTTGACATTGATTCAAAACTTGTTTTATCGGGGACATTGGATGGAGATAAAATTTCACTCAATGGCATTATTTCAGGAGCCTACATATTACAGCTCAGATCAGTAGACGATCTTGTATCACAACTCTTTATTAAACAATAAACCAAGCTTCATATATGAAATACATATTATTAACCCTATTCGCTTGTTTCATAATCTGTGATACACAAGCTCAGATACCACAAGGAATAAATTATCAAGGTGTCGTCCGTGCAGTGGATGGAACTGCTATTCAAGATGCTGCATTGTCGATAACATTTGATATAACGGATGGACAAGGAAATTCTGATTATTCGGAATCTCATAATACAACAACCGACGCTAACGGTATTTATTCTGTAGTGATTGGATCAGGGAATGTTATTGACGGTGATTTTACGCTGATCGATTGGTCTGATTCTAAAGAGATGGATATATCTATAGACGTCGATGGAGATGGTACTGCAGATATCGATTTTACATCGCCATTACTTCAGGTTCCTTATGCCCTCTATGCAAGAGATGTATTAAATAAAGATGATGCAGATGCAGATCCTGCTAATGAGATCCAACAACTAAGTATAACAGGAAATGAAGTCATGCTTTCTAGTGGTGGTAGTATAATCCTTCCAGCAACAGAAGATGCAGATGCAGATCCCACTAATGAGATTCAGCAAATCACTATTACTGGTAATCAAATTACGCTTAGCGATGGTGGGACAGTAACTATTCCTCCAGTGAGTGATGGAGACGGTGACTCTACTAATGAGATTCAAGATATTTCTTTAAATGACCATCTCCTGAGTATCACGAGTGGTAGTACATTAGACTTATCTAAGTATGCGGTGATTACCGGAAGTGATGTAGCGGACGTACCTACTGATCCTGTAACTGGACAGTTTTACTATGATGAAGTGTGTAAGTCTTTATATATGTATAATGAGGAGGGGTGGGCAGAGATTCCATTGAGCTCTCCGATAACGAATATCTATGATAAAGATGGTGACGGAGTTTTAAATGCAGAGGACAATTGTGTTAATACTTCCAACCCTGATCAAGAGGATTTAGATGGCGATGGTATAGGTGACACCTGCGATGATGATATCGACGGTGATGGCTTTCTCAATGCAAACGATAATTGTCCGACTACTCCCAATGCAGACCAAGAGGATACTGATAACGATGGTGTCGGGGATCTATGTGAGACTGATATCGATGGAGACGGTATCCCTAATGCTTTTGATAACTGTCCTTTAGATTTTAATTCTGATCAAGCAGATTTAGACGCTGACGGAATGGGGAATGAATGTGATGATGATATAGATGGAGACGGTTTGCTTAATAGCCAAGACAACTGTCCAGAAGAATTTAACCCGAGTCAAGAAGATACAGATGCAGATGGTTTTGGTGATGCATGTGACGAGGTAACCAGTGCAAGTTGTTTTGATGGATTACACCCTGCTTATGCGGATTTTGATCCAGAAAGTTATACGATTTATATCGATGATGACGAGGTAGTTATTGAGACAGATGGTCTACCAAATCATACTTCTCCTTACTGGTCTACAACACACCCTCTTTATGTAGCACCAACGGTAACGACAACACAACAAATGGCACCAGGTAATATCGATAATTTTAACGGTTCTTATACATTGAGAGTACCTATAGAGCCTCAGTTGGCATCTAGTTCGTCAGCTACCGGACTCGGAGCGATAGGATTGGCAGTCAGTGGTTCTGTAATTTATAACGATCAGGAGGGACCTAATATTCCTTTAGATAATGCGGTAGGATCTCTAGATTATACTGCAGCACATACTGGACCTCAGAGTTATCATTATCACTTAGAGCCTAAGGCATGGTCTGACGATGATGATGCATTAATCGGTATTATCTCTGACGGATTCTTTCTATATGGTCGTAAGTGTGCCTCTACTGGTTCATACCCAGGTGATTTAGATGCATCAGGTGGACATATGAGTACTACTCAACACTGTAGCGAGGAGCATTATCACTATCATATCGAAAATGAGTTATACTTAGGTCTGTATTATATATTGTTCCCAGAGGATTATCAAGGAACACCTAATAATATTAACTAGGATTGACGGCAAAAGATAGCGTTTGATTTATTGCAGTCATAGGTAAAGTATTTTGTAAAATATTAATATACTCTTTAATGTAGCTAGGTTTGATTTTTATCAAACTTAGCTTTTTTTATTTTAAGAATAGTTTTATTCTGTTTTAATACTTAAACCATACCTCTAGAGCTCCTCCGTCGTTTTTTTCATGACTGTGATAGATTTGCTTAAAATCTTGGACGAGATGATGCACTTCTGCTTTGAGTGTTCCTGTCCCTTTACCATGGATGATGGTGACTTTGGCCTTACGTGCTTCGATGGCTCGTTGTAGATAAGAGATACAAGCGTTTACCTGGAAATCGAGCTTGATCTCTGGAATGATTTGTAGATGGCTAGGTGTCAGCTTTTCTAAGTGGAGATCGATCTCATCGGCGACCATGCGTTCAACCTTGTAAGAAGAAGTTTTGTAGACTTTTTTGGTTTCTTCTTTGACTTTGGGAGGGTCGTATCTGACTATATCGGTATTGAGAACTTCTACTTTTTTATTGACTACTTTGAGGATCGCGATATCATTGCCTATATTCCCTTCGTAGGAGCCGATCTTTCCTGTACTTTTTACCTTGAGTAAATCACCGATCCATAAATCTTTTAAATTCATTTTGTTCCTTTGTAGTATGCGGTCACCTGCTTTTAATAAATATCTAAACTCCTTATCTCCCGAAGAGTTGCAGCAGGAGCTTAAAATGCTTTACTCCAAAATCCCTGCCGTAAAAGAATTTTACAAAATGGAACTCGGAGATGAGAAAGCTCGAGCTAGCCTAAAAAATAAATGTGTAAATGTGTAAATGTGTAAATGTGTAAATGTGTTAATGTGCAGATGTGTATAATGTGTAAATGTGTAAATGTGTAAATGTGTAGATGTGTAGATGTGTAGATGTGCAGATGAGCAAATCTTTTGGATGATCCAATGTTCAATGGTATAAATTCCTTCTTGTCACCTTGAGCTTGCCGAAAGATCTCTATTTGATAAAACGTAGATATTTAAGAGCATACAAAATAATCCTTGTTCAATGTAATATCTTTGTATTATGAAGAACATTCTATCCAAAATAGATGATTTAAAAAAGCAGTGGGATGCACTGCAGCCTCTAAAAAAGGAGCATGAAGAGACGCTTTGGGCGAAATTTAGATTGGAATGGAATTATAATTCAAATCACATAGAAGGCAATACTTTGACCTATGGCGATACTGAACTACTATTACGATTAGGGGATGACTTCAGAGCTCAGAATAATTCACTCAAGGATGTCAATGAGATGAAAGCCCATGATCTTGCCATTAATATGATCAGGGAATGGACTAGGCTTAACGAAAGGAGCCTGTTAGAAAAAGACATAAGAGAACTTAATCAAACTATCCTCGTCAAGGATTACTGGTCTGATGCACAGACCTCAGATGGCCAATCCACTCGTAGACTTATCAAAGTAGGAGACTATAAAGAACAACCAAATCATGTCTTACTACGCAGCGGAGAGACCTTCCGATATGCAGAACCTCAAGAGGTTCCTGCAAAAATGCAAGAATTACTAGAAT
>CALDEN010000013.1 GCA_937942405.1 uncultured Saprospiraceae bacterium | reverse complement strand
CCATGGGTATCTACGAAAAACCATCCGACCAGTTTCTAGACAAAATAGACAGCGTATTCAATATCCAAAGCCCTCGAGCACATGGGCTAGACACCGTAGAGAGTATCGTTGCCATGAAAAAAGGCAAAGCCAAAGTATTTGTAGGAATGGGAGGCAATTTCTTATCTGCTACTCCAGACACGAACTATACCGCCGCAGCAATGCAGAACTGCAATCTCACGGTTCACGTATCGACTAAACTCAACAGAAGTCATCTCATACATGGCAAAGAGGCACTCATACTACCCTGCCTTGCCCGAACAGATAAAGACCTAAAAAACAATGAGTTGCAATTTATCTCTGTAGAAAACTCCATGGGCGTAGTCCATAGTTCTAGAGGCAGTCTCACCCCTACCTCCGATCGGCTTAAAAGTGAAATAGAGATCGTCGTACACCTAGCACAGTCTACCTTAAAAAATAGTCCGATTCCATGGGATAAATACCTGACCCATTACAACCACATCAGAACAGATATCGAAAAAGTGATTCCAGGCTTTGAAAACTACAATACGAGAGTAAGACAAGATGCAGGCTTCTACCTTCCCAATGCCGCAAGAGAAAGCCGCTTTTTAAAATCTACCGGAAAGGCAGCATTCAGTACCAACACGTATAAAGGCATCGACCTGCAAGCAGAAGAATATCTAATGATGACCATCCGAAGTCACGATCAATTCAATACCACCATTTACGGACTTGACGATCGATACCGAGGCATCTACAACGAACGTAGAGTAATCTTGATGAACAAAGAAGACATGGCATCCATGGGCTTATCAAAAATGGATGTAGTAAACCTGTCTAACCATGACGACAACAGAAAACGTGAGGCGAAAAATTTCATCGTAGTACCGTATGATATCCCATCTAGATGCGTAGCTACTTATTTTCCAGAGGCCAATGTGCTCGTACCGATCAGCAAGACTGCTAAGCGTAGTGGAACGCCGGTTTCTAAGTCGGTGGTTATTAGGATAGAGAGGGCTGTTAGTTTATAATACTACTATAAATGAGTTATTTAAACCATTACCCTTTTTGGTTTTTTCATCTTGAACGCAGAGAAAGATCTTCTGTTTTAAAACACTTTGTAATTAAGATTCTGTACTATTCAATTTTCAAGTAGATCCTTTTCATTTTTTCCTTAGATGCCTGCCTATATTCTATGGTTAAAACAAATTTTAAGCAGCATATTTTAATGTGTCCACATATGGAACTCTTCTTTTAACTACTGCAAATGCTCTAGCGAGAAGTTTGTTTCGTATGATATTTATGGTGCTCATTTTGTTATTTCCGTCATTTACTCTTCTATTATAAAATACTCTCATTTCAGGATTATGTTGGATAGCTGTTTTAGCACATAGATCAAGTAAACTTTTGATTTTTTTATTTGCGAGATGACTAACTTTCGTTTTTCCTCTTATACTGGTACCTGATGAATTAGGGAAAGGTGCAATGCCGCAATAAGAAGCAAATTGCCTTGCATTTTTAAACTTAGTAAATCCTTCTGTGAAAGCAATTAAGAATAAAGAGGTCTGTTCACCTATTCCTTTTACACTTGAGACTAGCTTGAAAATATTCTTTAACTCATCGTCTTGATCAATTATTTCATTCATTTGAAATTCAATTTTTGCAATCTGTTTTGTTAGAAAAGCAATCATTTTTTGCTGTACTTCAAAAAGAATTACATTCTCTTTTTTGACTAAAACCCTCCTTTGTTCTTTTAGAGAGGCTTTGTAACCAGATCGTTGTTTTACTAATCGTTCTCTTAGTGACAAGAGACGTTTAAGGCCCATAATTGCTTCGCTGGGGAGTTTGGTAGGTTTAAGTTCTTCTCTTAATCTATATCCATAAAGTGCAATTTTACTAGCATCAATTTTATCATCCTTCCCTCTAGAAATCCCTAATGATCTTTTGATTGCCAAACCAGGAACCATAACAAATGGTAAATTCCTTTCAGATAAGAAAATAGAAAGTTGATAAGAATACAATCCAGTATGTTCAAAAACAAAAAGTGTCTCAGAGTCAAAATGAGAAGAGTTACTTTTTTGCCAACTAAGAAGTTCTTTAAAACCCTCTTTGGAATTATCAAAAGTTTTAAATATTTGAGTAGAATGGATACGAGCATCAAATTTTAGTTTACTAATATCAATGCCAACAGTTTCTTTAATTTTCATATTTTTAATTTAGGTAAATTGGTTACTTTGACTAACACCTTTAATAGGGATAAACTAAAATTCTATTTGGTCCTTTGTAACCTAAAATGGAAGAATAGGGACTAATACAGGCAATGGATCTTGAAATCTAGCCGGCAGCTAAGTTCACCCCATTCTTCTTTTATTATTATCTCAGTATTAATTTAACAAAGAAAGAAAAAGAACTTTTAATATCAATATCATCATATGCTAATCTAAAGGCCATTGGCAAGGGCCGGGGATGAGTCGGACACGTACCACCTTGACAAAAAAAATGCCCCACACAAAAAGCGTAGGGCATGATAAAACTACCGAAAGATCATCTGCGATTATTCACATCCGCTTTCGGATGAGATTATTCTTACTCGGACGTGGTCCTTTGAAATCTGGCGTATCGTAACATACTCGTCCAGTGGGATTTTTACAAATTCGACTTCGCCGTTTTCGTCTTCGATAAAAATCGATTTATTGCTGTATGTCTTTCTTTTAAACGGATCGTCGTACATGGCTTGTAATAGTTGGTAGACATCCATGATGCGTACATTGGTCAGGTGGAGTTCTACTTTGTAGATGTCTCCTCGATCTTCTTTCATCCACTTACCATCTGTAAAGTGCTGTATGGTCTTGTAGTCTCCATTCTCGTTTTGGAGAGTATCTACTTTTTGGCCAGTTT
>CALDEN010000012.1 GCA_937942405.1 uncultured Saprospiraceae bacterium | reverse complement strand
TCCGTCTACCCAGTCTTGATGCTTTTCTTTTGAGGCTTCATCTATATCGATTTTCTTTTTATCGAGTAGCAATGTTTTTACATTTAGATTAGCGATGTCCTCTTCCATGATTTCTTCATACTTCACAGCTGATGCTTCTCTCGATTTTAACAATGCCGTAAAGCCTTCTAGATTTAGTGGATACGCAGTCTGCTCTCTCATCTCTTTGAGACGTTTAGCGTTTTCATTGATCAAGCTGAATTCTGGATCTGCGGTAACTCTCGCTTTAGACTTTGCCGCTAGAGTTTCTACGTTTCCTAAATTGTATACATCCTGCTCATATCCAGGTATGGCATCTATCTTAGTCCAGTCTAGTGGCCCCTCATATTCCTTCTCACCCGTCTCGATGTAGGTAAAGTTATCTGGCAAGATAATATCCGGCACCACTCCTTTTAACTGAGTAGATCCTCCATCTATTCTGAAAAACTTCTGCATCGTCATTTTAACTTGACCGAGCGGTTTTAGTTCGTCCGCTCCTCGGATCGCATCATCTAGATCGAAGAATCTCTGTACCGTTCCTTTACCGAATGTAGAGTTACTACCTACGATGATGGCTCTTTTATAATCTTGTAAGGCTGCTGCCAAAATCTCAGAAGCAGAAGCACTGTAATTATTTACCATCACGATTACGGGCCCTTCATAACGTACTTCATGATCTTTATCAGAATATACAAATGGCTCTCGCTCTCTAGGTTTTACTTGTACGATAGGTCCTTTTTCTATAAACAGACCGGTCATGTCTACTACATCTTTAAGCGATCCTCCTCCATTGTACCTGAGATCTAGAATGATTCCGTTTACGTTTTCTGCCTTTAGCTTTTCGATTTCGTTGGCTACGTCTATGGCACAGCTGTTACCGTCTTTCTTCTCAAATGAGGAGTAGAACTTAGGCAGCTTAATGTATCCTACATTTTCTACTAAATCTGGAATATCTAAGATTAGTGATTTGGCAAAGGTCTCTTCGATATTTACAATATCTCTAGTGATCTCAATATCAGCCATTCCACCGTTTTTCTTCTTTACGGTGAGGATGACTACGGTTCCTTTTTTACCTCTTATCTTCTGAATCACATCATCGGTACGCATCCCTGTAATATCCATCGGCTCTCCACCTTTCTGTGTTACCTTATAGATTACGTCATCTTCTTCCAGCTCCTTACCTCTCCATGCAGGTCCACCAGGAATGATGTCTGTTACCTTTATATAATCACCATCGGCTCTCAATCTCGCTCCGATCCCTTCTAGCTTACCTCCCATATTAATATCGAAGTCTTGCTTATCCTTAGGACTGAAGTAATCTGAGTGTGGATCGAATCCATGAGTAATCGAATTTAAATATGCCTCAAATCGGTCAGACCTTCTGAGTTTATTTACATTTTTAAACCAGTCTGTGTACATTTTCTTAGCACCTTCTGTTGCTTTTTCGATGATCGCAGTTTCTGATAATTTTTCTTCGCCCTCTTCCAGTTCTTCTTGATCGGTGTTGATGTCGTAAATACGGCTTAGTATCTCGTACTTTATGGCTTTTCTCCAGTAATCTTTGAGTTGCACATCGGTTTTGGCGTAAGCCTTCTTATCTCCATCGAATTCTAATTCCTCTTCTTTGGTAAAATCAAATTTGCCATCTATGACTTCGTTAAAGAATCCTTCTGATTTTTTGATTCCATTATCGAGTACTTCGAGGGATTTTTCAAAAAACTGAAAAGTCCGAGCCTCCGTCTGATTATCGATCTGACGCTTGTGTACTTCTAACTGTGCAATGTCTTCTACCGTCAAAAATCGCTTACCACCATCTATGTATTTTAGATAGTTATCGTAGACTGTTTCTGAAAACTCGTCATTTATTTCTTTGGGTGTAAAGTGTGCCTGATCTAGAAAATTCATGACTGCATGTAGGATCATGCCTTCTCTTTCCTTAAAATTTACCCCAGGGTAAAATGCTCCAAAAACCAATACTCCTAATAAAAGGGTAAAGAAAATCGACTTTTTAAACTTCATTACTTCCATATTGCTACGTATAAAGATACTGTATTTAAGACAGTTGTATTAAGATAAGGTTATGCCCATCCTCAAAGTTTAACGCTTCCTTAAGCTCTGATCTTATCATTATGAACAAAAAATCCGCGAATCTTTATTAAAAGATACGCGGATTGCATTAAGGGTGTTAGATAGTTTCTCTTTGGTTATATAAATGGGGCTATTACCAGAGCAACTACTGACATTAATTTTAAAAGTATATTTAATGAAGGTCCAGAAGTATCCTTAAATGGATCTCCAACTGTATCTCCTACTACTGTCGCTTTGTGAGCATCAGAACCTTTGTAATGCATTTTACCGTCGATGTCTACACCTTCTTCAAACATTTTCTTAGCGTTATCCCATGCACCACCGGCATTAGACTGGAATATTGCCATTAAAACTCCGCACACGGTAACTCCTGCTAAAAGACCACCTAACATCTCTGCTCCACCGATGAATCCCATCGCTACTGGTGATAATACTGCAATCAATCCTGGTACGACCATCTCTCTAATAGAAGCTTCTGTAGATATTTCTACACATTTGCTATAATCTGCTGATCCGTCTGCTGCATCGAATACCTTACGATCTGCATCAGACCAATCACTCATTTCTTTTCCATCGTTCTTTTTCATCACTGCTAGTGCAGCATTCAGAGCTGGAATTTCTTTGAATTGTCTTCTTACTTCTTTGATCATATCCATTGCTGCTCTACCTACCGCATTCATAGATAATGCAGAGAATAAGAATGGTAACATACCACCTACAAAAAGGGCAGCCATTACTCTAGGATTCATCAAGTCGATACCTGTAAGTTGTGACGTAGGGTTAGCTACATTATATGCTGTGATAAAAGCTGCAAATAAAGCGAGTGTCGTTAAAGCTGCACTACCGATTGCAAATCCTTTACCGATCGCTGCAGTGGTATTACCTACTGCATCGAGTTTATCTGTACGTTGTCTTACTTCTTTAGGAAGCTCTGCCATCTCAGCGATACCCCCTGCATTATCAGAGATCGGACCATATGCATCTACTGCTAGTTGGATTCCTGTATTAGATAACATTCCTACCGCTGCTATGGCGATACCGTATAATCCAGCAAACTCATAGGCACCTATAATGGCAGCTGCCAAAATAAGAATAGGAATTGCCGTAGAAATCATCCCTACTCCTAAACCTGCGATGATGTTGGTTGCAGCACCTGTAACAGATTGCTTTACGATAGACATAACTGGCTTAGTACCTGTACCGGTATAGTGCTCAGTAACTAGACCGATCAATAGACCTGATATCAGACCGATCAATACTGCCCAGAATACACCCATCGAGTTATAATCTACTCCATTAAATGTCCATGATGCAGGAAGCATCCATTTAACAATAAGGAAAGTAGCTACAAGCATAATACCAGCAGAGATAAATTCTCCTAGGTTTAGTGCTTTTTGAGGATCACCCCCTTCTTTTACTTTTACAAATAAAGTACCGATGATCGAAGTGATAATACCTATCGATGCGAGTACTAATGGTAATAATATGGCAGATATCCCACCAAAATCATCAGCCCATCCTGTAGCTCCCATAAGAGCCGCACCTAGTACCATAGTACCTATGATCGAACCTACGTAAGATTCAAATAAATCTGCCCCCATTCCAGCTACATCTCCTACATTATCTCCTACATTATCTGCAATCGTTGCAGGATTCAATGGGTGATCTTCAGGAATTCCTGCTTCTACCTTTCCTACAAGGTCAGCTCCTACATCTGCAGCCTTAGTATATATACCACCACCTACTCTTGCAAATAATGCAATAGAAGATGCTCCAAAAGAGAACCCCGTGATTACTGTAATCACTTTAGAAATATCAGCGGCTTCAGAAAAACCCCACATAGATGAATAAATTAATAATAGCGTACCCAGACCTAATATCCCTAATCCTACTACTCCCATACCCATTACTGATCCACCAGCAAATGCGACACCTAAAGCCTCTCCGAGACTATTTCTGGCTGCATTAGTTGTTCTTACGTTAGCTTTAGTGGCTACTTTCATTCCGATAAATCCAGCTAATGCTGAACAGATCGCTCCTAGAATAAAAGAAACAGCTACAAGTGGAGAAGATCCTTCTTGCATACCACTCCAAGCCATCAATATCGCTACTACAAATACAAAAATTGCCAATACTTTATACTCAGCCCTTAAAAAAGCCATCGCACCGTCAGCAATATTATCAGCTATTCTACCCATCTTTTCAGTTCCTACTTCTTGTTTAGAAACCCATGATGATTTAATAAATGTGTAAGCCAATGCAATCAATCCAAATACTGGAATTGCATAAATGAGGTTTTGTCCCATGTTTTTATTGTTTTCGTTTAAATCAGCCGCAAAATTACAGTTTTATTGGATATTTCAGCATGTTGCTTGTAATTATAGCTACGATCCTCAATATTTTAGATTTAAAGATGTTTCCTTATAATTCAGGGTTTTTATATATCTTTTTGGCTACAAATTATTTAGAATGAAAAAATATCTCCTTTTTGTTTCCTTCTCAATCCTGTTTTGCTCATTTGGCTACAGCCAAAATAAAAATTTCCGTAAAACGAAATGGGCACCTATAAGCAAGATGAAAACTGTCAATATTCAGAATATTGATGATGACTTTCTCCCGGCCATGAGCCATTTTGAAGCCCCGGATGTATCAGGGCATCTCTATAAAAAATACCTTCATGATCTAAAGCAAGATATCGCTATCCAATATCCTAAAGACTATAGTCCGATCGCCAATGTAAGAGGCGATGTAGATCCCCCAGAAATAGGAAATAATTTTATCGTTGGTGGCATACAACCCGGTATACCACTAGATAATCATCTCGCGATGAATAATGACACCATCGTCTCTGGTGTAAACTCCTTTATATCGATACAGACCAATGAAGGTGGATTTATTAAAAACTTCAGCTTATTAAATCTAGCGGATGAACTGAGTGTGGCTCTAGACAGACTGTTCGACCCTAGATTGCTGTTCGACCCGACAACCAATAGATATGTAGCGGTATTTTTGGCAGGATATGATAGTGGAGATAGTAATATCGTAGTTTGTTTCTCAGCAAGTTCTGACCCTAATGGGGAGTGGCATGCATACTCTTTACCGGGTAATCCCAATATGAATACGACGTGGACAGATTATCCGATGATCCAATTTACGGAGACCGATATACAGATTACGATAAATCTATTAAGAGATGGAGAAAGCTGGCAGTTAGGCTTTGAAGAATCTCTAATATGGCAACTAAACAAAGCCGATGGATATGCCGGAGAGGATCTAGGCATCGTGTTATGGGATGATATTAATTATGGTGGTGCACCGATCCGGAACTTATGTCCTGTAGAATCTGCAACAGAGATACCGAGCAGTAATGCGTATTATCTATCCGACCGCAACTTTTCTATAGAAAACGATACCTTCTTTATACTCGAACTGACCGGAGGTGTAGATGATCCCGACTCAGAACTGATTGTGGATTTTGTGCTATCCGATATCCCGTATGGCGTACCTCCTAATGCCACACAACAAGTCGGAGAATTACAAACAAATGATGCGAGGGTACTGGAAGCTTTTATAATCGGTGACCAAATACAGTTTGTCGGAAATACGCGGAATCTCGATAATAACCTAGCGGGCATCTTCCATGGAGTACTTAATGATGTATCCGGGGCAAGAGATTTAAAACTTACACACCTCATCGGCGAGAATTATGAGATCGGATATCCTGGGATAACGTATACTGGAGATGGCATAGATGAGCGAGATGCCATTATTGCATTTAATCATACTTCCAGCTCTCGTTTTGCAGGATTATCTGCCATGTATTATGTAGAAAATATCGGATACTCGGATATGATTACAATCAAAGAAGGAGACAGCTATGTAGATATGCTCGGAGGCACATTAGAAAGATGGGGAGATTATCTAGGAACACAACGAGATTATAACAATCCTGATGATGTATGGATCGCTGGGTTTTTTGGTCGTAGTAATAATAGAAATCATCCATGGATCGCACAACTCTCTAAACCTCGTGAATCTTCTAATGTTGAAGAAACGCTTATTAAAGAAGAAGCCAAGGTTTTTCCAAATCCA
>CALDEN010000011.1 GCA_937942405.1 uncultured Saprospiraceae bacterium | reverse complement strand
GGAGACGAAATTCCTAATGCAGGCATTTATTATTATCATCTCGTAGATGCAGATTCTGACACGACAAGATCGATGATTAAGATTAATTAAGATTAGTAAAGAAGTATCCTAAGTAGATACGAGTAAAAATAGAAAGCCTCTGCTAGTTTTTAGCAGAGGCTTTTTTTATTGAATAGTATACTTATTTCTTTATTATTATCTTTTGGAAATATCTGGATTGTGTTTCGTAATTATCTAGAGTTAGATAATAAACGCCATTGTTTAAAAAACTTAAATCCAATTTATCATTATTGCTTTTAGATCTATATACTAGGCTTCCTAGCGTATTGTAAATATCTAATTTGATCGAATTGATGGATTCAATATCAATAGTGATTTCTCCAGAAGTGGGATTAGGATATATTTTTACTGGAAGAGTCTTGTTAACAGAGTTCGTAGCTACAAAGAGCTTCTCTTCACAGATTAGATCATGTAAATAGCTCGCGGTTAGATCTACCATATCAGTAATATCATCCTCATCGAAGAGGTAGCTCACATGAGAATCGCGATCATAGGTTTTTAGATAATTTAATACATCTAAACTATCGGCAACTTCTTCCATGACCTTACTCCCTTCTAAATAAATAATGTCGAAACCAAATATGTTAGCAAAACCACCTGCATAGGGCACAGTAGGATCTCCGTTGTCATGCACACTTATAAATGGAGGATCATTGGCATCGATCCATTGAGCATCATTTAATCCGCCAGAAAAATTAATTACACCTTGTACTTCAGAGGAATAATTGTAATCATTCACTGTGCCTTCAAGTCCTCCTTCAGCGGCGATAATATCTGTAAGATCTTGGGTGAATGTGTCAGTGGTGTCTAGAACAGCAGCATGCATCGCAGCGATCCCTCCAGCAGAAATTCCACCGATATAAACATGATCAGGATCTATGCCGTATGGATTGCCATTATCTGCTGCTGATCGTATATATCGTATGGCTCCTTTAAAATCTCCGACTGCCTTAGTTACCACGACTTGCATATCATTTGCAGAGGGTAGTGGAAATAGAGGAAGATCATATAAACGATAATCTATAGTTACAGCAACATAGCCTTTGCGAGCATATCTTTTGCACAACCAAGCAATGTCTTCTTTTTCACCGGCGATGAAGCTTCCCCCAAATGCCAGGATAATTACCGGCCGGTCCTCTTCAATATCCTGAGATGGCTCATAAATGTCCATGTATAATTCCAGCGTGTTTCCAGCTATAGTAACTCCTTCTCCATACAGGATATTCATCGTAGAGTCTATATCACTATATACATCGTCTGTATATCTCGATCCATCACACGTAGGGTGATCTTGAGCATAAGATATTAACGGGAAAACGAGAACTAGGAATAAATATAGGTTCTTCATCATTATGTGCAAATTCAAATTGTTAATTCCGTGTAATTTAATCATTTGGATAATAGAATAGATAATAGAATAAAAAAAAGGCCCTCAGAATAAATTCTGACGACCTACAGTAAACACCCTTAATGTTTATCTTACTCGTATATGTTGAGTATTTTTTTTATTTGTCTTGTTCGTTTTCTAATCTAGGTATTGCTTGTCTCATTTGGTTTAGTTTTAAGGTGTAACCTAAGTATTGGCAATCTAGCTTATTAAAGAAGCTTCTGTATTGATAACAGGAATTCTGGAATTTGTAATAACTGGAATTTGTCTCATAATTCGTTCGTTTTTAAATGTTGTCTATTTGTGTAAATCGGTTTACAATACAAATTTACATACGAATTAGAGTAGGTAAAAGGACATTTGTCGTCGAAAAAAAACATCAATTATAGTTAAATCAAAATATATAAAAAGCCTAACAATCTGACAAACAGATTGTTAGGCTTTCAGCTTAGCTGTAAAATCTCTATATGTAATTAGTGGCATTAATATGCCATATAACAAATTCTTGTTTAAATAGTGTAGTAGATTTTTTGAATTAATCTCTGTTTAGATACCACCATCCTCGTCATCTCCGATAAATCCTAGTACTAGTGCAATTATTACTTCTAACATCTTTTCTGGTTTTTATTATTTAAAAATGATTGTCTATAAACACTAAGGATTTAAAATTTTTGGAATCCGTTTTATGAATATCCTAAAAGGTATATGCAAGTTACCTGCATATAAATGTTAAGTACAGGACATTCTAAACCAAAAAAAGTGCCAACTAAAAGACAATTGACAACTTCGTAAATTATTTAATAAATTGAATATCAATATTTTGGCTTTTTAATAGGTGAATGGTAAATTATATTATAATTTAACATAATGCGTACATTACCTGAATTTCTTTATGCTCTAGAAAACTTTTCCTCACATGGAAAGGATCTATTGAATAGGGAGTTGGAGGAAAGTGAATATGAGGAATACGTAAAGCTTAAAAAAATAATTGAAACTTCTCCAAGGATAGACTCCCGAAAACTAAAAGTGAGTAGTAAGTTCAAATCAAAATTATTCAACATTTTATTTAGCACCCCGCTTTCAAAATCAAAATATAATCTTACTCAAAGAAATATTGTAGAAATAGTTAAATTGAAAGCTGTTGCAGATATTTTAAGGCTTTTAGCTTTTTCTCGTCCCTCAAATGAGATTTTTAAAAAGGTTAGGGCTAAATCGATGAAATATGAATTTAACGATGGGGTACTTTCATCTGTTAGAAGACTGATGCGGCATGAAGCAGACTATGGCAGTAGAAGGAAGGCAGCAGCTTATTACGAAGATGCTCAATTTGCATTAAAGAAGCAATCTTATCAAATTCAATCAGAGTGGTATAGTGCCGATCTGAGGCATCATTTTTCTAAATACAAAGAAATAACTCGAACCATTCGAGAGAAATCCAAAAAGTATTTTTTAGAATTAAACGAGATTCCTGAAGAGTATTGGTCATGGGAATTTTTAGTGAATTTTAATACAGTAGGGATTATTCATTTCGAGTCTTCGTTTGAATATTATAAGTTATGTGATTTCCTTGCATATAATTTAGAACAGTTTAAGCAGCGATATCCTGAGCTTTCTGGACCTATTTCTTCGGTGACTGTATATTATGTGTACTATTTGATAAGAATTAAAGAAATATTAAAGGCCAAAGAGCAAATTGAAATTGGATTAAGTTTTTGTAAAAAGCATTCTCTCAGATGGTTTAGATTTAAGGAATTAGAAATGCTCAATAGTCTTAGGTCTGCTGATACGGAAAGTTCCGTATCCATTTATGTAAAACTGAAAAGCGAAAGTAGATACAGCACCCTGGGTTCGGCAATTCGTAATCGTATAGAATTGATTTGGCTATTTGCCTGTATTTACAATGCGTTGAAAGCCGGAAAAGTTGAAGGCCCTAAACTTTTAAAGGATTTTAGGTTGGGTAAGTATCTAAATTCGATACCGGACTTTACTATCGATAAAAAAGGGATGAATGTTCCGATCATTATTGTTCAGCTCTTGTATTATATAATCATGAGAGATCTCGATAAATTAGACGATCGATTTGAGGCCGTCCAAAAATATCTAACAAGACATATGAAGAGTGATCCTTTATACAGGTCTAGTAGTTTTGTAAAAATGCTACTGCAAGTTCCCAAACAGAATTTCCACCCTGCTGCGATATCCAGACATACAGTTAAGTATCTCAAAAATTTAAAGTCCATCCCGTTTCTAAAATCTAAACAGCCGATAGAAATCGAACTTATGGAATATGAGTTGATTTGGGATGCACTCATGGATTACCTTAAAGGAAAAGTAACGAACTAATTATTGTTCAAGCTTACGCCATTTTCAACATTAATTGGCATTAGTCTAATTTGGCTTAAAGCCAATGCCGGATTCCCAAATGTAAATTGATCATATGATATCGAAGGGTAGAAGTATTTAGATCATTGATTTGCGTCCATGTAGGTATGTATCTATAATTACTTCCAATGGTCAATTGTGTATTGCCCTTGATTCGTTTAACGAATTGTACGTTTAAACTATAGCTAATGTCGAGCTCGTTTTTTATATCACTTAGATTGATAGGAGTTACATCTGGGCTAAGCATGTAGCCTTTGGTTTTAATGACTGCAGTGTACAATATGCCCGGTGTGATACTCAGTTTGTTTTTTCCTAATCCCATAGTATAAGATATTTTTAAAGGAATACTGAGTATGTTGGACTTATTGTAAATGTTCATTTTCCGATGTACCGACTTTAGGTGTGTACCTGTCATGTATGTGGGGATACTATCCGTCTCATTTGGAAGGTAGATCGCGTATAGGTATGCTCCGTCAGAGCTGGTAGAGTAATCACCTTCCCACTTAAACTGCTCTACTTGACGCAGATGATTGATGCCACTTATGATGCTCCATTTTTCAGAAATTTGATAACCCAGATGTACTTCTGTTTCGATATGTTCTAGAGCCATTTCCGTCTCTTTTCTTAGGTGGGTATAGCTATTAGAGTTGTCATTATTTATATCCTTATGAGATAATCCGATGGCCGTATATAGCCCTATAAAAATCTTTGGAGTCTTGATATTTGTTATAAATTGTTCCGGGGGAAAAGCTGTAATGTTGTTCTGTAAATTAAGTGTTCTCTGGGGTAGCGTTAATAAATCCGTATCGTTTACTCGGATAGGACTTAAAGCGATTAATTTAAGTTTATCTTGTTTTTCTATATTTCCCTGGTTTGATTTTCGACTTAAGTCGAAATTAATTGCATCTCCGATTTGATCCAGTCTAGATCTTAATTCATTCTCTTTTTGAGGATCGATTGCTTCCTTTTTGTAGGGAGATTCTGATCCGATTTTGGAGGATATATTTCTTATCTTTTTGTCACTAGTAGTATTTATATGTGCTATTTCATTTGCCTTATTGATGCTTTGCTTTGTTTTTTCTGATTGAACGGATGCTATTGTATTTGTTTGATTATCAGTCGTGTGTAAGCTTTTAGGCTGATTTGTGTGATTGTCTTTGTTCATTTTGCCGGATTCCAGTTCCTGCTGTTTTGATAATCTAGGATGGCTTAACTCTGTAGTGTTTGATTTATATAAATAGCTAAATCCAATTATGGAAAAGATCAAAGTTATAATCCCGACAATGCCAAAAATCCATAAAAACCGACGTCTCTTTTTCGACTCATCGATGCGATCAGATACACTGTTCCAGATTTTTGCTGAATCCGTATCTGTACGTTGCTCATTCAAATTTTCCTTTAGGTAATCTTCAAATTTCATATGGCAATATTTGAATTGGATAATCTTTCTAGTTGCATTTTTAGTTTTTTCTTGGCTCTGGTATACTGGGATCTGGAGCTTGATTCTTTGATGTTTAAGTGATTAGCAATCTCTGTATGACTGAATCCATCAATAGCAAACAACGAAAATATCTCTCTATAACCTTCAGGTAATAAATCGATCTGCTCTAAGATTTCTTCCTTGCTCAAAGTGCCGTAGATCGTCGGATCTATTGTGATATCCATACCTGCTTTCAGCTCGTTACGTTCAAATGTAAAGTAATGACGTTTGTATTTAGATAAACAGGTATTGATGGTGATTTTACTACACCAGCTTATAAAAGCCTTTTTATTCTCTCCTTTAAAGTCTGGTAGTTTCTGGTAGATGGTTACGAATGCGTCTTGGAGTGAGTCTTCAGCATCTTCTTTGCTGCGGCTATAGAACATCGCCTTGGTCATAAACAGAGAAGAATAGGAGAGAACGAACTGCTTGAAAACAGCTCGCTCTCTCTTCTTGAGATTCTGTATTAATAATATATCTGGATCTGTATTCAATAGTTTTTAAATACCTAGATCGAAAATCACTTCAGTTATAGCCGGATCAAAGATTGTGCTATCTGTTACGGTAATGTCTGTCGTAGTTGATTGGAAGATTAACATTTGATTTCCAGTAAGGGCATCGATTGTTTTAAAAATAGTTGCTGTTCCAGTACATGAGAATCCATCAGCGGCAAACTCTATAGTATACTCAGCAGTTACTGATCCGTCTTGGAGTACTACTGAAAAATCCAAGGTCTCGGCAGTGTCCCAGTTGATTAAAGTTATCGTATAGATCGATTTATCTGGGAATACTTGTTGCTCATAAGTTGCGGCACTAGTTGTGCCAGTTGCAAATGATGAGCCAGGGTATTCTATGATCGCTTTACGTTCATAGAATTCATCGCATGCTTCTAAATCTCCGATATTTAAATTACCCGTCAAATCTATTAAAATCGGAGCAGTAGCTAAGTCATTCGTTTGATCCACACCTACTATTTGTGCTTCAGTTGCATTACAATTGTTGATGTTTAAATCAAAAGTTTGATCATCTGCAATCGGATAGGTATAACTTATATTATTTCCAAACGATAAGAACACATATCCATCTTCGATCGCATCACCATTACAGTTACTTACAGAACCTGTAATATTTATAGTAGAGGCAATATTACTTACATTAATAATCGGAATGTTCGTGTCATCGCTAAATGAACCGATATCCTCGGTATAAATAATTTCGCCACATTCGTCCAATACATTCAGGCTTAGATCTTGATTCTGCGGTACTTTACCTGCAAAGTATCCTCGATCACTTGTAAGTCCACAAGCAGAATAGCCTGTACTGTTATCTACAATCTGTACTTTGATTCCTTCATAGCCGATGTTGTTTATAAAAATCGATCCTGAAAGATTGATTAAAGGAAATGGAGCATCACAGTTCCAGAAAGAGAAGTGACTCACCTCGCCTTGGTAGATTCCATTTACTAGAGTAGCAGAACCTTCTTCTATCCAGTACCCAGTCTCATCATCAAAATGCCATAATGGAATCTCTGATGGAGCAGTAGATAGATGGCTTTGCGGAACAGGAACTTCTATACTAGCTGTAAAGCCTTCTTTTATTTGCAGTGGATTGCCACTAGCGTCTTCTAACTCTACTCCGAGCATTCCATAGGTTGCTAGAGCCATTTGATTGTTTTGGGTATTTATACCCACAAGATCTCCCGGCATTTCTCTAAATGTTTCTGGATTAGAAGGGTCTAGGTATTTAGCCATTACATTCACTTGGCCTGTGTAGTCCGATCCGTCTTCTTGTATAATTCCGTCCGCTGGAAAATCGATCGATGCTCCCTCGAATGTTACTTTACCACCAGTCGTACTATTTATCGTTCCTTTAAGTTCTTTACGTATAAGTTGTACTTCGATGTGACTGTTCGGATTTACATTAGGGTAGAACATACGTGAACCTTGCATAAAGCCATCTTTGGACACAGTGATATATGTGCCATCTTGGTAGAGGTCGCTGTCATTGAACG
>CALDEN010000010.1 GCA_937942405.1 uncultured Saprospiraceae bacterium | reverse complement strand
ATCCTCGGATTGCATAATCTGATGTTCCTTTATTTTCTCCTTTTGTCGAGTACTTTTTCTAAGATTTTCTAGACAGTCGTTTTTGACGAGGACATATAACCATGATTTAAAGTTATCGACTTTGTGTGAAACTACCTTATCAGCAAATTTGCCATAAAGAGCCATCGTCGCATCTTTACTCTTTTCGGGATCTTTGTAATATTGTAGACATACCCCATATATGAGCTCGAGATACCTTGAAAACAAGATCGGTGTCCACGTATCGGGCTCTTCCTTCAGCTTGAGGAGGAGCTCTGCATCACTTAGGTCTATATGTTTCGTTTTGAACCACTTCAATGTACCTCCAAAATAACTACTTTATCTGCATCTATGAAAATAGATTTTCCAATTGTGTAAGCACATACCTTTCTATCCCGATGAAAGGAGTTTGTATTTTGGCTTAAAACTCAATAAATTGCAGGGATGTTGAAATATAAACAGATTTTTCCTTTCATAATTATTGCAATTATTTCAATAGTTTACTGGTCTAGTCTGTCCAATGGATTTGTGTGGTTGGACCAAGCCGAAATTCTCAATGGAAAGTTGATTATTACCGACTTTTCAGCTTTTATACAAATGCTCATTTTTGATGATAATAATTATGCCGGTTATCATAGACCGATGTATAATTTGATGCATTCTCTGGATCATCTTCTATGGGATAAAAATGCAATGGGCTATCATCTTAGTAGCCTCGTCTTGCACATAGCGATTGCCTTGCTATTATTTAAAATTTTGGCAAACATAACGGGTAATCGATATTTTGCGTTCGCAGCGGCCTTGGTATTTGGACTACTTCCATGCCATACAGCGACTGTTTCATTGATACACAGCAAGGCAGATTTACTTGCTACATTTTTTATTCTTTTAGCGATCAGTCTTATAAGTAAAATAGATATTAAGAATAACCAACCCGTTTCTGGGATACGGATTTTCCTATTTTCTTTATTCTTCTTACTGGCGATATTGTCCAAAGAAGTGGCGATCATTCTTCCTTTTTATATGCTGGTCATCGCATTTTTATTTTATGTAAATAAGATTGAAATTCCCAAGCCAGCTTTTCTCTATCCGATCTTTGTATTGGTGGTCTTGTACTTGGGTTTTAGGATGAGCAGCACACATGGATTATCTAATCCAGATGCACTGGGTTTTGTAGATCGGATACTTAGTTTTATTCCCGTTTATGTCGATTATATTTTATTAACCTTGTCAGGTATAGAGTTAACGACTAATGATGCCGTTATGATCTGGGATCATATCGGGGTAGGGAATTATATTTTTTACATAGTACTTTTTGTAGCCATATTATGGTTGCAGTATTTTTTATCTAAAAAGCACCTCTTAATAGCAGCTGGTTTTCTTTGGTACAATATTTTTCTAATTCCGGTTTCTCAGCTCATTCCGATTCTACATTTCCGAGCAGATCGATTTATGTACATCCCTTCCATCGGCTTTGTAATTGCGATTGTGTATTTGTTATTTCACTATTACGAAAAACACGGATGGGCAAAGTACAAAACCCCATTGGTTTCGATATTCGGGATTTATTTATTGACATCTAGTTTCAATATATGGCAACGTAACAAGGATTTTTATTCTAACGAATCACTATTTGGGGAACTCATAAAAAGTCATCCTGAATGTAGAGAAGCTCAAGGCTTTATGGCCAATGAGTATATAAAAAGCAGAAATTATAACCAGGCATTGATACATATGAATCAGGCTTTAAATGTTCAGAATGAGTATTATTCATTCGTCGATGAGAAATCCAACTACGGTAATCTAGGGCTCATTTACATGAATCAAAATAAAATCTCAGAGGCTTTAGAAATATTTCAAAAGATAAAATCTCAAGAGCGTTTTAATCCTGTTGTGTTATTTAACATAGGCATTTGCCATAAGAGACTTAAAAACTATAGTGCAGCAAAGTCCCACTTTGAACAGTACTTAGCCTATAAGCCCGACAATATAGATGCATTATTTAACCTCGGTCAAGTGGGGATGGAGCTTAGTGATCCAGTAATGGTAAAAAAATACTTCAGTAGATACTTGCAATTAAACCCAGGATCGACTCATCGAAATCTGATTGAAGATGTGCTTAAGTCAATAGACAGATAAGGGTGGTTTTCCATGAAAGAACCTATAAATTGGACCTCTTGTAACCAGTTTTAATCGCATTCTGATTCGTCAACTCTTCTTTTAAATATATACTCCATCAGGTATCAGAGGTCAATCCATAATTATTTAAAAATATAGGTAGGGTATTTCATGCCTTGGTTGTTTTATACTCGAACGATCAATTCGTTGGTCTATTCCTTTGATAAATTCTAAATCACTAATAATGAAAAACAAAACATACGCTCGATTCGGATTGATTTACTTCCTCCTTTTGACTCTAGTCTCAGGCTCTCTTAAGGCACAAAGTGTAAAGGTCTTCATACTAGCTGGTCAATCTAATATGCAGGGACAAGGTGATATAGCACCGATTACTACGGTAGGTACACTATCACACTATATGGAGAATGATCCTACTGCGGACGAATTCTGGTACATCCAAGATGATGACAGTGAGTGGACAGAACGTGATGATGTCTGGGTTAGATATAAGCAAGAAGATGGATCAGTGCTCGCAGAAAACTTAACTGTCGGTCTCGGAGCTTCGCCAAATCAAATAGGTCCAGAACTAGCATTTGGGCATCTCATCAGCGAAGAGTCTGACAGCAGGGTTCTGATCGTAAAGACAGCTTGGGGAGGAAAGAGCCTAGCTGTTGATTTTAGACCTCCGAGCTCTGGTGGGGAGACTGGATTCTATTACAATCAAATAATCTCAGATGTCAATGAAGCTATAGATAATTTAGAAGGAGATTTTCCTTCTTTCGAAGCAGGCCTAGAAGTAGAAATTTCTGGATTCTGTTGGTTTCAAGGTTGGAATGATGGAGACGAGTTGGCGTTTGCACAAGAATATGAGCAAAATCTAAATAATCTAATCAGAGACCTAAGAATAGATCTAGACAGTCCAGAGTTGCCATTTGTGTTAGCTCTTACTGGCCATGGTGGTTATGACTTA
>CALDEN010000009.1 GCA_937942405.1 uncultured Saprospiraceae bacterium | reverse complement strand
CCTGATGCTGCAGATCTTCAAAGTCAGACGGCTATGGACCTCTCAGATAGATCTCTCATCGATGGAATAAGTGGAGAGGGAAGACAACGAGGAAATAGCAAGGATAACGATTCATATAGCTTCCTAGGGGTATCTATTATGCGATATTTTGGAAGACTAGAATGTCCCAAGATTTCAGAGCCTAAGTGGTAATCCAATCCGAAATAGTGCTAAAAGCCCGTCCCAGAGGCTTTCATTTAATCACAGACGAGATCTTATCTCAATTAGATTTAGGTAAATGTCGACATGGTATATTGAATCTGTTTATTAAACATACTTCTGCAGGGCTTACGATTAATGAAAATTGTGATCCAGATGTACGTATGGATTTTGAGTCTGTTTTTAATCGGCTGATTCCAGAAAACCTAAGTTTTTTGAGACATACGCTAGAAGGTCCAGATGATATGCCTGCTCACATCAAAGCAAGTTTAGTAGGGTTTAGTGTCTCCATACCCATTACAGATGGTATTCTGAATCTAGGTACTTGGCAAGGTATATATCTCTGTGAATTCAGAAATCATGGAGGAGCTCGTAAAATTGTATGTACCATACAGGCATAAAAAAAGCCATCCTGATTAGAATGGCTTTAAGAAGTGTTCGTAGTATGACTATTGCTCTGCTAAATAGGCTAGCAAGAGTTTCTAGAACATAAAATAGTAAGTCACTCATTAAAAATAAACTCACCGTTGCTAGAAACCTTTATGATTTAACACCCTTTACTGCTCAATCATACTACAATGTAGGATAATTGGAACTTAGTCAAGGCATAATAAAAACAAACGGTCGATTAGAGTAATGAACGGTAATTTCTCGAAGAGATACTAGTGAAAAAGCCCTATTTGAGTCTAATAAAGCAGTTAGCTACGACTGAGCACATTGACTAAGTCGTCAGCCTGAAAGTTATTGAGGAATTCTTTAAACTCTTTACCCCCTCTTCTAGATGCAGTAAGCTTAAGACCATTTTTTAGATTGATCTCTAATTTTTGATGGTTATAGCTTTTTAGGTGCTTTATATTGAATAGTATACTCTTAGATATACTTCTAAAACCAAAATCCTCTATCAGAAAGTCTTTAAAACAACCTATGTTTTTGGGAAGAGTATGTTTTTCCTTGATTAAATGTAAGTAGGTGACCGCACCATCTCCCTCTAGATACATAATTTCAAAGACAGGTATTTTTTTAGTAATACCATTAAGTAGCTGAAGATGAATGCTTTCTTGCGTGTTTTTATTTTTTTCTCTTAAGCTGAGAATAACACCCATTTTTTGGAGCTCCAGTTCTTCTGTGATTTTTTCAATCGCTGCATCTACAGATTTGATTAAAGCATCGGAATTTAAAGGATTATGCAGGAAATCATGAGCTGCATACTTTACGGCATTGATGACTTCATCCTCTTTCAAGTTATCAGTGATAAAAATCGACTTAAAAGACTTTTCAGGAATCTTATCGAGTATATCGAAACAGCTTCCACTTTTTAAATTGAGTTTAAAAAGAACGATATCAACTTTGTTTTCAAGTAAAATTGAAACTGCCTGTTCTACCGTAGATACGTGGTTTATACAGTGATCATAGCTATATTGTTTATTGAGCGTATCCTCAATAAATTTGGCCGATTTGGCATCGTCTTCTATGATTAAGATTTTCATTTCAAATCAAAAATAGCAATTAGACTTTTCTTGAGGTGATTATATGGATTTATATCCATTTATGTCTTTTTGGAGATATATCTCCAAACAATGTTAATGATGATTGCATGTAGGGTAGAAGACGTTATAAAAAGGAAGATTATAGATAATAATGCAGATATTGTGCAACGACGTAGACTTATGATGGCGTACATTATTGAAGGTTTCTTTTTTGGTTTGATGCTGGCTTCCTTACCGGGACCTATTCTGATTGCCATTACTCAAACGAGTATCGAAAAAGGTGTAAAGGCTGGATTGTTGGTTTGTCTAGGTGTGTGGATCAGCGATGTAATCATCGTGAGTCTATCCTATTTTTTTATCCAAGCATTAAGTAAGACGATAGAGTCTGGATCATTTAAGTTTTATTTTGGTCTAGCTGGGGGGATCATGCTCATCATTTTCGGGATAGGTGCATTTGTTAAAACCATAGACTTAGATATTCAGAAAAAAAAGCATAGCTATCGGAACATGATAGGTTTTTGGTTAAAAGGTTTTTTGGTCAATACAGTTAACCCTTTTACCTTCATTTTTTGGTTGGGGGTAATATCCACATATGTAATCGGGCGGAATGCTTCTAAAGTGGATGCGTTTATTTTTTTAAGTACGATCCTCATTACCATCATTGTTACTGATACGCTGAAGGTATTTGCGGCAAAAGCAATACGCGGTAAACTGAGTAAAACGAATATTTATTGGTTTTCTAAGATTTCAGGTATAGGTTTGAGCATTTTCGGTCTATATCTTATATATCGAGTATTGTAGGACCTATTTAGACCAGATATTATATTTTAGGATACAGTAGATGGCTCGCACTCCGTCTTTCCAATTGATTTTTTTACCTTCTGCATACGTTCGACCATAGTAGGATATTCCCACTTCGTAGATACGCACATTGGCTAACCTAGATACTTTGGCCGTTACTTCTGGCTCGAAGCCAAAACGATTTTCTTTCAGATCTAAACCCTTAACGATATCTGCTTTCCATAATTTATAGCAGGTCTCCATATCTGTAAGATTGAGATTGGTAAAAGCATTGGAAAGAAAAGTCAACCACTTATTACCGATAGAATGCCAGAAAAACAATATCCGGTGAGGCTTACCTCCTATAAATCGACTGCCGTAAACCACATCTGCAAAATCATCTAAGATCGGTTGTAGGAGTATATTGAACTCATTGGGATCATATTCTAAATCTGCGTCTTGGATTACGATAAAATCTCCTTTGGCCTGAGCTATACCAGTGTGTAGTGCAGCCCCTTTTCCTTTGTTTACCTCATGCTTATAATAGCTGACTTCTTCCTCAGGATGTTCATTTTTGAAAGAAAGAATTTTTTCTTCTGTATCATCCTTGGAACAATCGTTGACGATTACGAGTTCTTTAGTTATTCCGTCTACTAGCTTAACGCTGAGTATTTTTTGCAATATGCTGATTATGGTCGCACTTTCGTTGTACGCCGGAATAATAATCGATAGTTTTTTAGAGGAACCCAATTGAAAGATTTTAATTTTGACGCTAAAATAAGCAGAGTATGGCTACTAGTTTTTATAATCTTAAGGTAGATAAGGTAATCGAGGAAATAGAAGATGCAAAGTCGGTCTATTTTAACATTCCAGACGAGCTTAAAGACGATTTTGCCTTTAAGGCTGGTCAGTACTTGACACTTAAGTTTGATTTAAATGGCCAGGAGTATCGCAGAGCATATTCCATCTGTACGAGTCCACTAGATAATGAGCTAGCGGTTACCGTAAAGCGAGTCGATAAAGGGATAATATCTAATCATATAAATGATGTGATTAAGGCTGGAGCCGAAATAGAGGTAATGCCTCCGATAGGAAAGTTTACGCTTAAGATTAATCATGATCAAAAAAACGATTACTACCTCTATGCAGGGGGAAGTGGGATCACTCCGATGATGTCTATTATTAAAACCGTCCTCGAGGAAGAACCCAAAAGCACTTGTCATCTGCTCTACGCTAACCGCAATGAGGATAGTATAATTTTCAAGTCAGAATTGGACCAGTTAGTCCAGAAATATGCTGGTCAGATTACGGTCAGGCACATATTGAGTGAGCCTAAAAAAGAAAAAGCGGGTGGACTAGGTGGTTTCTTTGGAAAGAAGAAATCTACATGGAATGGCTGGTCTGGATATATAAATAATGAGATCATCGTTAAGTTTTTACAAGAAAATCCTCCTAAGGGTAATAGTAAGAAGAGCCTCATATGTGGTCCAGCTGTCATGATGGATATGGTAAAAGAGGCATTGGCTTATTCTGGTGTTCCAGATAAAGAGATCATGATCGAGTACTTCTCTAGCCCTAAGTCCGATAAAGAAGGTGCTGCAGTAGTTCCTGGAACGCATATCGTCAAAGTACATTTAGAAGGTATAGATTCGGAGATCAAAATCTCAGATGATACCACCATATTGCAGGCCATGATAGATAATGGAACAGAACCTCCGTTTTCGTGTATGAGCGGAGCATGCTCTACTTGTATCGCCAAAGTCACCAAAGGTACGGTGGCTATGGACGCTTGTTTTGCCTTAGATGATGACGAAGTGGCGGATGGATTTATTTTAACATGTCAGGCACACCCAACATCGCCAGAAGTCACTATTAATTACGACATTTAACATAATAAAAGTTTATATTTGTCGTAGACCAGTTAAACCATGAGAAGAATATTTATTTACTGGATGCTACTGACTATGTATTGCATCAAAATGGGCTTTAGAAAAGTGTCGTTTTAGAATACTTTATAATATACCTTTAGTAGAACCACTGGTATCAATATAGAATTCAATCCTCCACTCTTCCCACTAAGCTTTTTCTAAGAAATTAGATATTATTTCTA
>CALDEN010000008.1 GCA_937942405.1 uncultured Saprospiraceae bacterium | reverse complement strand
TCTCGATGATTTTGAGGCCGTTACTTAATTCTTCAAATAAGAATAGATCATCGCCTAAATACTCTTTGTATAGAATTCGATCAAATTTTCGATCATCGACAATAAGAATTTTGGATTTATTCATGAGTTTCACACTAAGGGATTGTACCAAGATCAACATAGATCTTGAGTTTAAGACGTTTTTTAATAAGTTGGTCACGTGGTTAATCAGTTACTTCCGTCCTACAAGGGCACTACAAATCCTATACTTATATGAATTAATCAAATAATAATTTCCGCAGAAAGGTGACTTGAGGACTCTTGAAAGGTTCTATCTTCGCAACAGTGAAAGACATCGCAGACTTAGTAGGACGTATTTTAATAGCTTCAGTATTTCTTTATGAAGCCTATGATTCAATTTTTCATTTTGAAAAAAATCTAAATACCTTAGAAACCTACGGCATCACTTGGAATCCTCGATTATGGGCTGGTTTAGCTATCGTGATGCTTGTACTCGGCGGGATTACTGTGCTGATAGGATATTTTGCTAGAGTAGGAGCGTTTTTATTACTACTATATTGGTTGCCTTTTACCTTTTACGTCTATTCTTGGTGGAATGATCCAGTAGAACTGCAACGCCTGCACGGATTGATGTTTATGCGTAATCTAGCCTTATGTGGAGGTTTATTTTTATTGCTTTCAAATGGTTCTGGAAATTATAGTGTCAAAAAACTGGTCAATACTTTAAGGCTTCCTAAATAACTAGTCTATATGTACAATTGGGTCTTTTTTGATGCAGATAACACACTTTTTGATTTTGATGCTTCTAGTATCTTGGCATTTGGAGCATTAGTCGATCAACTCAATATTCCTCAATCATCGGATTTGTATAAAACATACAAAAAGCATAATGCTCACGTTTGGCATCTTTTTGAAAATGGACAAATAGATGCTCAGAATCTCAGATCTAAACGATTTGAGCTCTTTTTTAATGATATAGGGTTTGATTTTGATGGGCTTAAAGCCAATAATCTATATCTCGATTTACTAGTAGACAATGTTCGATTACTGGACGGAGCCGTAGCTCTTCTCCAAGAGCTTAAGGACTTAGGTGTAAAAATGCTCATTATCACCAATGGATTAAAGGAGGTGCAAAAACCTCGATTAGAAAAAGTAGGATTGACACATTTCTTTGAAGACATCATCGTCTCTGATGAAATCGGCGTTGCAAAACCCGATGGAGCATTTTTTACATTTGCCGAAAAGGCAGCAAATCATCCTCCCAAAAATGAAGTACTCGTAATAGGGGATAGCCTCAATAGTGATATACAAGGAGGTAACTTATACGGATATGACACGTGCTGGTTTAATCCCAAAAGGCTTATAAATAGCTCTAAGATCTATCCTAAATACATGATCGATGACCTTTCAGCCATACCTGCACTGGTCAAAGCTTAAGCCACTAAAGTTTAAGAATTTGTTTTGTGACTGTTGAGTTCCTCGCCGCAGCTTTTACAGTAATGTGCAGCTTCTACATGTTCATCATCAGCACAATATCTACAGACTTGAGTATTTGTAGAAATGTCATTTTGACTTTCGGCAGCTTTGATGGCTTCAGCAGAAACGATACCAGTAGGTACAGCAATTATAGCATATCCCATAATCATGATCATAGAGGCAAGAAATTGCCCGAAGGGGGTGATGGGGCTTATATCTCCATATCCTACGGTAGTAAGTGTTACAATGGCCCAGTAAATACTTCTGGGGATGCTATCAAAAGCAGGATTATTCCCCCCTTCTACTACATACATGATAGATCCGAAAATACTCACCAGTATAAGTATAGCAAATAGGAAAACGGATATTTTGGATTTACTCGATCTGAGAGCAGTAAGGATTACGGCACCTTCATTGAGGAAGCTTCCGAGTTTAAATATTCTGAATATTCGCAATAAGCGTAATGCTCTGACTATTGCGATAGATTGAGCATTGATAATAAAAAGGCTTAAGTAAGTAGGAATAATTGCCACAAGATCTACGATTCCGAAAAAACTAGTGGCATACTTCATCGGTCGATATACACAATACAGTCTGAGAGCATACTCTATTGTAAAAAATATAGTCAATACCCATTCTGCAATGATAAAAAACTGTCCATAGGATTCCTGAAGACTGTTGACAGATTCCAGCATTACGACGATGACACTGACTATGATAGCTATAAACAAGGCGATGTCAAAATACTTGCCATGCTTTGTGTCAGCCTCAAAAATTATCTCATGAAGTTTTTCACGAGTCGAGCTGAAATTTTTAATCTTATGCCGATGATCACGTATTGGACCTTCATTTTTCATTCCCTAAAATTACATATAATGTTTAATGCAATGTAAAAAGCATTGAAAACTACTGAGAAAGAATTTTTCTTAGGTCTTCTAATAGCTTTTGGCCTTCATCAGAAAAGTTATCTAAAGTCCCATCTCGATCGCCGATAAGCAACATCATAAAGTTATCTGCGATGATTTCATCTGGGTGGATGATGTACTGAGTATTTTCTTTTATCTGTTGGAAAAAAGGGGCCATGTATTCTGCTCCTAGCTTAGAAAAGCCATTATCGTTGCTTACTACCTTGAGTATATGGTCAGTTTCCTCTAATTCATACAGGTCGAACTTTATATAATTCATAAATCCAGGTAGACCATCGCTATAGGCTTTCTTAGAGGAGATAATGATTGGAACGACCTTCATTACTGTTTCATTTTGACCTAAGTCAATGTAAAATCTGGTATCTAGGCCATCT
Organism: uncultured Saprospiraceae bacterium; assembly: GCA_937942405.1. GTDB lineage: Bacteria > Bacteroidota > Bacteroidia > Chitinophagales > Saprospiraceae > JAHDHU01. Next base: position 506 of record CALDEN010000008.1, on the reverse strand, counting down.
GGATTTAAAAGCATTCTTTTTTTCAGAGCTTCTGGATATTTGATTTCCTTCTTTCGTTTTTTAAAGCCGATAAGACCATATGCTTGAGTTTTGAGCTTATCATTATATCTGAAGAGTATGTGTGAGAGCTCATGTAGCATTACGGCTTGGAGGTTGCCGATCTGGGCATTTTTCAATTCATTTTCAGGAATGATTATGGCGTTTTCTCTTGTATAATAGACGGATGGTCCGTAATGGTTGGCGTCTGTCTTGATGAGTTCTATAGAAGGGAGCTCTAGATGCGGAAAGCGAGTATAAATCATGTTCATACAAGAATCCAATGTGGCAGATAGCACGGTTTTTTCTTCAGGATTAAAATCTAGAACGCTCTTCTCTAAGTGAGTTAAATATTGATCTTTGACAAGCGAGGAATCTGAACTGTTTTCCATCCCCATTTGTAGACGCATATCTAATGCCTCGATTTTTTCAAAGAATCCTTCTTTTTCGTCTTTAGTTATTTTGAGCTC
>CALDEN010000007.1 GCA_937942405.1 uncultured Saprospiraceae bacterium | reverse complement strand
CGTCGTACTGATCCAAAATAAAAAAGCACTTAAAAAGGGAAAACCTAACTGTACCATGGGAATGTGGATCGCAGACCTCTTATTTGATTATTTAAATGAAAGTGGACTTAACGTAGACTTTGCAGTTCAGAATTATGGTGGCCTTAGGGTAAACGAGGTAGGAGTAGGGGCGATAACTGTCGGTAATATTTTTGAAGTAATGCCATTTGAAAACATGCTCGTGGTCTTAGAGACAGATGCAGAGATGCTCCAGACTTTTTGTGACCATCTCGCTGCAGGTGGTGGATGGCCAGTGAGTAAGGGCATAACGTTCTCTATAGATAAAAATGGAAAAGCAACAGACATACAGATAGGTGGGGAGGCCCTAGATATTAGCAAAAAATATAGATTCGGAGTACCGGACTACATAGCCAATGGGGGAAGTGATTGTGCTTTTTTTAAAGGTCTAGACCATGAAAACTCGGGTAAACTCATCCGAGAGATTATACTAGAAGATACTAGGAAGAAGGGAGAAGCAGGTGAAGTATTAAATATAGAACTGGAAAAAAGAATAAAATGAATCGACGAAAATTTATGTTGAAAACAGGGATAGGAGCTGTCGCGATGATGGCTGGAAATTTCCCTTTACATGCGTTTAACGATTCTCCAGAGATCACTAAGTTGAGCATACTACATACCAATGATCTGCACAGTCGTATCGATCCATTTCCGATGGATGGAAGCCGTAACGAAGGGATGGCTGGTGCAGCTCGTCGTATGGCCTTGCTTACAGATATTAGAAATAAAGAAAAGAATACTCTGCTCTTAGATGCAGGAGATATTTTGCAAGGAACACCTTACTTTAATTTTTTCGGAGGTGAGCTCGAGTTCAAATTAATGAACCAGATGAAGTACGATGCCGCTACCATAGGTAATCATGACTTTGATGGAGGGATGACGACTTTGAGTAATCTGGTTTCGATGGCAGAGTTTCCGATGCTCACAGGTAACTATGATTTTAGTGACACCCTCTTAGCTGGCAAGACACGAGGATATAAGGTCTTTGTAAGAGACGGTATAAAAATCGGCGTATTCGGAGTAGGGATAAAGTTAGATGGACTAGTGCCTCAAAAACTGATCGGCAATACGCAATATCTAGATCCGATTACGACAGCTCAAAATTTAGCAGATAAATTAAGGAATGAAGAAAAATGTGATCTCGTCATTTGTCTATCACATCTAGGCTATAAGTATAAAAAGGAACCCGCTAAAATCAGTGATGTGAAGCTTGCAGAAATGACACACAATATCGATGTGATCATTGGTGGGCATACTCATACTTTTATGAGGAAGCCCGATAGTTTAAAAAACAGTAAAGGAAAGCAGGTTTTAGTCAATCAAGCAGGTTTTGCTGGAATCATGTTGGGCCGATTAGACGTGTATTTCGAAAAGAACAAAAAGGATCTCTGCATCACTTGTAAGAATTCTTATATCAGTTAAGGAAGAACTTTGTATTAGATTTTATTGCTACGTGTAATGGATTGATAGACAGTCACTAATGTATTTAAATTTTGCTCTATCTTATTCATTATCAGTGCGTTACGAAAAAGAAATAAATAAAAAAAATTTCTTTTAGTCTTCGGGATAACTCTTTTTTTTGCAATTTTATCATCCCGCTTTAAAACCGGTCCATAAGAGAAATTTTACCATATATTTTTAAATCGAGAGATGTTAGAGGATCACAACCAAGTCTGGACAAACTGTTTGAAACTAATACAGAGATCTGTAGCTAGCCAAACGTTTCAGACGTGGTTTAAACCCATCAAAGCGGTAAAGCTCCAAGACAAAGTACTCACTATACAAGTGGCCAACAAGTTTGTCTACGATTGGTTAGAGGAGCATCATATAGACATCTTACGTAAAGCCATATTTAAAGAGCTCGGAGTTACGGGGAGACTTGAATATCAGATCGTCGTAGAAAACCATCGTAAAATCGGACAAGTCCAAAAGCCAAAAGAAAATAATGCAGGCTCTTACGATGTGTCGAAAATAAAAAACCCTTTTATCATTCCTGGAATACGTAAGTTGAAGATAGATTCTCAACTAAACGAAAAATATAGGTTCGATAATTTTATAGAGGGAGACTGTAATAAGCTAGCGAGAAGTGCAGGGCATGCCATCGCCAATACCAAAGAATCTTCTGGATTCAATCCATTGGTCATGTATGGAGATGTAGGATTGGGAAAAACACACTTGGCCCAAGCCATAGGAAACGAGATCAAAGCAAAAGATCCGAACAAAACAGTCCTCTACGTAACCACAGAAAAATTTACCAATCAAGTCATCGACTCGATCAAAAATTATGCAGTAAATGATCTGACAAATTTTTATCAAAACATTGATGTACTGATCGTAGACGACATACAGTTTTTATCTAACAGGACGAAGACACAGGATATCTTCTTTAATATATTCAATGCTTTACACCAGCAAGGAAAACAAATCATTCTGACATCAGATAGAGCTCCTAAGGATCTCCA
>CALDEN010000006.1 GCA_937942405.1 uncultured Saprospiraceae bacterium | reverse complement strand
ACGAGATAGAGCTCGATTCCCCGTTCTTTAGAAAATGCTTTGAGGAGGTTCATGGTTTCTTTTCCAGCAGTACCGTTGCCCACTGCGATGGCTTCTATGCCATGTTTATCACAATAGTTTTTTATAATGTCTAACGATTCTTGCACCTTGTTTTGAGGTGGATGGGGATATATCGCAGTATACTCTAGTAGGTCTGACTGTTTACTCAGAACGACCAGCTTGCATCCAGATCTGAAACCGGGATCTAGAGCCAATATTTTTTTAGCCCCGAGCGGAGATGCCAGTAATAATTGCTTAAGATTAGAGCTGAATACATTTATTGCTTCTTCGTCTGCGAGCTCTTTGGTTTTTTTGCGGAACTCAGATTCTATGGATGGAAAGAGCAATCTCTTATACGCATCGAGGATACTTATTTTGAGCTGGTCTGCAGCATCGTTGTATCCTTTGAGCCATAATCGCTTAAGATGATAATGAGCTGCCTCCTCGTCTACTTCCAGTTTTACCCTGAGAAAACCTTCGGACTCTCCCCTATTCATCGCCAGTACTCTATGGGACGGGCATTTTTTTAATGCCTCTGAAAAATCAAAATAGTCGGTGTACTTCTCTGCTTCTTTGATCTTTTTCTTGACCACTTTGGATCTGATATGGGCAGAGTTTTTAAACGTTTTACGGATGGTCTCTCTAGATTCTGGAGCATCACTGATCCACTCGGCTACGATGTATCGAGCACCCTCTAGTGCTTCATCTACCGATTTTACTTTATCATTTAAATACTTTGCCGCCTCACTGGATACTTTGCCTGGTCTGAGATCAAAAATAAATTTTGCCAATGGTTCCAAGCCTTTTTCTTTGGCAATGGTTCCTTTGGTTTTTACCTTCTTTTTGAATGGGAGATAGTAGTCTTCTACTAAGACCTCATCCCAGCAATTATTTATCTTTCGAGCGAGATCAGGTGTGAGGCTACCCTGTTCTTTGATGGTTTTAAGGATAAATTCTTTTCTTTTGGCTAGAGCCAAAAAATCATCATAGGCCTTTTTAATATCACCTATCCCTACCTCGTCGAGCGAACCAGTCATCTCTTTACGATAACGAGCTATAAATGGAATCGTCGCTCCATCTTCTAATAACTTAATCGTCGCACTTACTGATTTAAAAGCCAGTCCTAGTTTCTTCTGGACTAAAATCGAAAAATCCATCTATCTATTTTAGAAAAACACTCCCGCGGAAAGACTAAAGCTGTCTGCCTTAGTTTCCTTCTGTTGGCTATACTGATTTACGAGACCATACTCGTATTCAAAATCTAAGGTAAGAAAACGTAGCTGTACTCCTAAGCCTAATGTGACCCCTGCTGTAGCTCCTACAAGACTGTCATAAGGGGCCGATAATAAGGAGTCATCATAGTTTCCATTAGAGTCTAATTGCAACAAAGCCTTACCCCTTATACTACCTACCGGTCCGAACTGTATCAGATGCCAGCCGAGACCTACTCTACCGCTAAAAATGGTATGATTAGACTCTACTTCAAAATAGCTATCGTTACTATTGGCAATGAGGTCTAGCTTAGTATATCGTAATCCTACGACAAAAAACATCTTGCCACTATTGAGCCGTCCATCAGCTCCTATATGGTAACCGGTATGGCTCGTATTAGCGGGTGTTATCGCTGCTACTCTATTTTTTGCAGAGGTAATACCCGTGTACGCTCTGATCCCTGCATTGTCTTGTGCACTGATCGTAAAAGACAAGAGGAGCAAAAAGCTAAGGAGAACTGTGCTTTTCATATATAGGTGTTTTTTATAATGTAAGGTTAATAATAAAAAAATAAACCTCGATTGTCTACTAAATTTATTTGTCTAGAAAGTCTCAAAATCTACTTCAAATTCTCGTAGGGTTTAAATTGTATTCCATTCTCTATAATTTAATATTAACTAAGCTACTGAGTAAGTAAGTATATTTACATTCGTCTTTAACTAAATCTAATGTATCCAGATTTTTCCTACTTATTCCACGATTTATTTGGCACTGATCCAGATAACTGGACTGCTGTCTTTAAAACGTTTGGTTTTTTTCTATTTCTGGCATTTATTGCGGGTGGATATGTATTGAGCTTAGAGCTTAGACGTAAAGAAAAACAAGGTCGATTACTCCCTATAACCGTATATCCATCTAAGTCTAATACGACGATGAGAGATACACTTATAAACGTGGTTTTGGCATTTTTTGTAGGGTATAAGATTCCGTTTATCTCGCAGAATTTTGGGGCATTTAAACAAGATCCTGCCAGTATCATTTTTAGTGGTAGGGGTAATATCGTGACCGGACTTATTCTGGCTGCGGTTTTCGGAGTAGTACTCTATCAGCAAGGGAAGAAGATCGTACCGATTACCGAGCCTTATAAAGTAAGTCCACATCAGAAGCTAGGTGATATCGTAACGGTAGCGGCTATTTTTGGAATACTCGGAGCTAAGGTTTTTGCGGTTTTAGAAAACCTAGATGCCTTTTTTATAGATCCTATCGGTACGTTCTTTTCTGGCAGTGGACTGACTGTACTGGGTGGATTTATATTTGCGGCAATCGCTGTTGCGGTATATGTCAAAAAACTAGGATTCCCTGTTTCTGAGATTGCAGATGCTACCGCCCCGTCCATCATTATGGGTTATGCGGTAGGAAGAATGGGTTGTCAGTTTTCAGGTGATGGAGACTGGGGTAAGATCAATGAAGTAACACAACCATCATGGTTTATATTTCCAGACTGGGCATGGTCATATGGCTATCCACATAATGTAAATAAGCAAGGAGTAAAAATGCCTGACTGCGACTATACCTACTGTTACGAAATGTTCCCGGGAGTATGGCCTACACCGATCTATGAGATCCTTATGCTGGGAGTAGTGTTTGCGATTCTATGGTTTTTTAGAACACGGATCAACATAACGGGCTTTTTATTTTTTATGTACTTCTTACTTTATGGAATCATCCGATTTTTGATCGAATTTCTAAGAGTCAATGACCGTTACGAGATGTTTGGATGGGAATTATCTCAGGCACAGTATATCTCGATTCTATTTTGGTTTATCGGAATCGGAGGTATGGCTTATCTGTGGAATAGGAATAAGGGGGATTTAGCGGGAGCAACGGTTTAAGGTTTAAGGTTTAAGGTTTAAGGTTTAAGGTTTAAGGTTTAAGGTTTAAGGTTTAAGGTTTAAGGTAAAACCGATTCTGGAGTTATTGTTGCACTAAATTCTGGATTTCTTTATAGGTTGTATCGGCTGTTTTTTTCCAATCAAATTTTTGTCTCTGCACCCTCGCTTTCTGGACCAATACTGTTCTCAGTTGTGGGTCTGTATACAAGTCTTGCATGGCTTGAGTAATCTCAGATATACTATATGGATCGACAAGTATAGCTGCATCTCCAGCTACCTCTGGCATAGAACTTACCTTTGAGCAGATCACGGGTACATCGCAATGCATCGCCTCCAAAATCGGAAGTCCGAAGCCTTCAAAAAAAGATATGTACACCATTGCAAACGCGGATGCCGTCAGTGCATTTACCTCCTCGTTATAGATTTCCTTAAGATGTATGATGTCCTGTTTGTATTTGGCTGTAGCCAAAGTATCTAGAAACTCGTGAGCATTCCAGGCCACTCTAGCTACGAGCACCAGCTTCATATCACTCTGTGTCTGCTCCTTGAATTTATCAAAAGCCTTGATGATAGACGCTACGTTTTTACGCGGATGTACAGCTCCGACATAGATAAAATAATCCTTACCAGCGGTGTACTTGTCTTTAACATTCTGTCGATCCGATGAGTCGAGTGGTTGCATGCCTTCTTTTACGGAATTATGTGCAACTACAACTTTATCTGCATCTAACTTATACTTTGAGATGATGTCTGATTTAGTAGCTCTAGATACGGCGAGTATTTTATCAGCACGCTGGTGGAATCGTGGAAAAAAGTACTGATAATATTTACGTGTAAGCCATGGTATATGCTCGGGATAATGAGCATAAGCGATGTCATGGCAGACTAGCACGGTGGGCACATGTGTCGACAAACTCAGATAGGTATCTCCTGAATAAAACACATCGATCTGGTATTTTTTCAGAGCCCGTGGCAATGCTATTTCAAACCAGATATAGTGCAAGATCGGATGTCTAGCAGGTGGGTTTATAACGACCGGAGTGACATTAGGACCATAGATAAACTGCTCATCATAGGGTCTGTCAAAAAAGAAAAAGAACTCATCTTCTGGATGATCGAGGACCATCTGCTTAAGTGTCTCATGTATATAACGGCATACTCCCTCCATCCTACTGCTGAGCAGTACACGAGTATTTACAGCTATATTCATCTATGATTTACGTACAAATTCTATTCTAGCGAGATCTCTTTTGGCCGTGAATACTTTATCCATCACCTTAGTCAACGGTAAGAGTATATTCTGCAGCGTAGTGGCTATCCATGATTCTGACTGTCCCTCTTTTCTAGAGCCCGAATTGAAAACTTTTCTGATAATTCCACAGACGATATAACTCACTTGTATATTAATGAAGTCTATATTCTTAAGTTCGAAACCTTGCGACTCCACGATCGTCTGATAATACTGATAAGGTCTCCCCATACATAGGTCGTCTCCCTTAAAATTACTCTCTATACGCTCGAATAGAAATACCCGATCTCCCGACACTCGACACATCTCCTTCAGTATGCTCTGCATCATATCATCGTCTGTATTATGCTGCAGTACCGTTGCCGAAAAAACCGTATCAAAATTTCCATCTTTGAACGGTAACCGCTCTCCATCTATTTTTACAAACTCGACTCGCTCATCTGTGATGTACTTGCTCGCTACCTCTATCATGTTTTTAGAGATATCTGCACCGGTCAGTTTTCGCGGATTATGGCCTAACAGAAACTTAAGATTACCTCCAGGACCAGAGCCTAGTTCCATGATACTCTTTCCAGATATGTCTGTATCACCCAGCAGTTCTAGAAACTTTACTCTCTTATATCTATAAAATGGACTATCATCTCCTGCGAGGACATTGTGTCCATCACGACTCCCTATTTTTTTGGCCACATCGGACCAGTATTCTTCCGGATGATATACTGTAGATTTTGACATAGTGCGAAAATAGTTTTTTCTAAGAACAGAGTGTCAAAAACAAATCATCGTATTGTAAGATCATCGTCTTCCAATCATATTTGTCTATCATTTTAGGCAGTTTGTTGCTTTTTGCGACATTATCCGTGAGTAAACTCCTAAGTGCGGGGAGAAAATCTTTATCGTGCTTAAAGAAGATGTCCTCGTCGGGAAAATGCTCTATATAAGCCAGTCGATAGGGCAATAAAGGTCTGGCTCCCGCATAAATTCCTTCTAATACCGATATCCCGAAAAAATCGTGATTGCTCGTAACAGGAAGTATGTCGGCTTGCTGGATGAGGTCATAATACTGCTCTCGGGATTCTGCATACCCAAAATAGATGATGTGCTCTGAGAGTTTCTGTTGAGCAATTCTAAAAATCTCAGGCATATCTCTATATGATTTACCGAGGATCATCAGCCTAAAAGGAATTCCTTCATCATGAAGACGCATAAATGACTCGAAGAACAGTTCTGGGTTTTTATCGTGTTCCCAGCGGTGATTCCATAGGCATATCGGAGGGTCATTGGGATCCTGTCTGTCGATACGCTCTGTTTTCCATGAAAGGTCTAATCCGAGCGGTAAGACACTAGACTTATCTCTAATCGCCTGAACACTATCCTTGTTTTTAAAATCAGGGAGGACATTTAAAAAATCTGGAAGGGCATCTAAAAAACTATCTCGATTATACGCAGAGTTAAAACATACCCGATCTGCCACTAATGCCGATGTATAGTTTATCCAAGCGTAGGTCCTATCCCAGTCTTTAACATTGGTCGTCCATGGATAAGCGAGCTGGTTTTCATGAAAATATAGAATGATCGGAAGGTTCTGATACTTGGCTGGTAATAAG
>CALDEN010000005.1 GCA_937942405.1 uncultured Saprospiraceae bacterium | reverse complement strand
TTTAAGGTCTGAGGATCGAGTTTATATACCGCTGTCGGATTAGTATATGAAGTGATCGAGTAGAATCCTATATCCCCATCCTTCTTTCCACTTATCCCTCCCGTCGTACCGATACACGGTAGTTCTAGATCTTGAATGAATGTTCCGTCTAGCTCAAATACTTTGATGAGGCTACTGGCATTGTGTAGATAATTGGCAAAAATTCGATTACCTACGATAGATATCGATCTCAATGCATCTTCCGATTCTGGGATGATCACCTTCCAGTTATCCTTAGAAGGGTTTGTATAATCTATGGCGATCAATCTGTTTTTAGGAGCATCATTATTGGTCAAAAACATCAGCTGATCTCCATCTGCATCTATAAAATTATAATCATGTTCAAATGAACTGACCACTTCCTGAGTCTTATTACTACCGGCCTTTCCGATTCTTAAAGCATTGCCACTCGTTCCTTCTGAGCTGGCGATATAAAAATACTTGCCATCATCTGAGGTTCCCGCATAGGCATTACGCTGAGGGTGTTCATCGTCTTTGTAGATCAGTATATCCTCAGACTGTGCCGTACCTACTTTATGATAATAGACGCTGTGGTACTCATTCTTTGCAGAGAGCTTACCGTCTGCATCAAAGGCTGGGTATCGAGAATAATAAAATCCATCACCACTCCATGACATCCCTGAAAACTTTACCCACTCTACCTTATCTTCTAATAACTCTCCGGTCTTTACATCCTTAATATAAATGTTCCTCCAGTCTGATCCTCCTTCTGATACCTGATACGCCATCAATGTACCATCGGCATTAAAGCTCAGTCCTCCGAGAGAACTTGTCCCGTCCTCTGATAATTTATTAGGGTCAAAAAAGACAGTGCCTTCATCTCCGAGCTTGTCGGCAGTGAACATTACACTCTGGTTCTGCAATCCATCGTTTTTAAAAAAGAAGTATTTATCCCCTTCTTTAAATGGAGCACTTACTTTTTCATAATCCCACAATTTGGACAAGCGATCTGTGACTCGATCTTTAAATGGAATTTTTGACAGATAGTCAAAGGTTACTTCGTTTTGGTCTTTTACCCAGGCAACGGTCTCTTCTGAATTATCATCTTCGAGCCAGCGATAGGGATCGGCGACTTCTTGATCCCCATACTTTTCGACGACAGTACTGTCTCGCCGAGTATCGGGATAGTCATTTACTTTTAATTCTAACATAAGGGTGTTCTTTATATTATCATTCTGTGCTCTATCTTTGCCATCATTACAAGCAAAAAGACAAAGGACTAAAAATAAAAAAGTGTAATTTTTCATAAGAATGAATTATACAGCTAAGTTAAGGATAAGTCTAGTCTTTAGTAGGGTTAAGGAATTTGTAATTTTTTATGATATATAACGTCTTATGGGTACTAAACATGTAAATATGACAATGAAAATGCTCGGCACATTGCTATTTATCGTACTCTCCTATGCTCAAATGCTCAATGCTCAGGATGCGAACTGCAACATCGTACTGAACGGAATAGACTCTCAGCTCTATGTGCGACGTATCGAAATGGGACAAGAAGTGCTGTTTTCGCATACGCATCCTCAACTAAAAGCTTCCCTACGTAATAGAGAAATGGTCATCGGAAAGGCCAATATATCTGTACTGGATGACGACTATTATATCCGCATCGAGGTGGCTATCGCATCTAAAAATGCTCGCAATACCTATGGATATATCCCACAGACAAATACCTTAACGATTAAATTTATAGATGGTAAACAGACTTATCTCTACTCTGCGGCTGATGCCAAAGGAATCTATGATCAAAGACGGAAAAAGATGGTCTATAATGTCTTTTACCTGATCAAAGATGTAAAGGAGCTGCGTAAAAAAGAACTGGACAAAATCGGTATTTTCTGGACCACAGGGTACGAGGAATATGCGATCTATGACATACAATTACTCATGAGGCAGCTAGAATGCCTCCATAAATTATAAAGAATGTTAGGCTTAAAACTTCCTACAGACCCTAGATGGGTAAATCTGGCTGAAAAGTCCTTAGAAGATATACTGACCGATCATGCCTATTGTGAGCAGAAAGCCGCTATCTCTTGCATCTCATTAATACAAGGACATCCTAAGAGGCATCGCCTCGTAAGAGAGCTCAGCCCGATCGTTACCGAGGAGTGGGGGCACTTCAGACAGGTGCTGAGAGAAATGGATAATCGTGGCCTGGAACTGGGTTTACAGCGGAAGGATGAATACGTCAATAAGCTCAGAGACTTTATGGTAAAGGGAGGAAGTAGAACTACCCGCCTGATCGACAAACTGTTGCTTAATGCTCTAATAGAGGCTCGTAGCTGTGAGCGATTCAGATTACTATCTCTACATCTCAAAGAAGATGATCTCAAAGAATTCTATCATGCCTTTATGGTATCTGAGGCCGGACACTATCGTTTATTCTTAGATCTCGCCATAGAGTACGGAGGCGAAGCTGCCAAAACCAGATGGCAAGAATTCCTAGATTATGAGAAGAAGATTATGGAGGAGCTAGAGCCTCGTGGGGATCGGATGCATTAGGAGTATGCACTCATTGCCGGTACAAAACAAAAAAGGGAAGACCGAATGAACGCGATCTTCCCTACTTTTTCAAACTTAAAACCTGGGGTTAATTCTTTACTAGTCGCTCTAGGATTCCTCCGTTATCGATGACTAGTTCTGCGGAAGTGTATCCCTTATTAATTGCTTTTACTCTTGCTGCTTCTGCATCTTCTAAAGTTCTATATCCACTCAAGACAAAAATCGTCCATCCTTTCTTAGTCCACTGCTCTACCTTTCCTAGTTCTTTTACAGATTCTAGATCAAAAAACTGTGGATCTTCGTATGATGCCAATCTAATCTTATAGTTACTCGCATATGGGTCAGAGTAATCCTTTGACTCCACGGCTAACTGTACTTCATGTATATCTAGAGGCTCATGTGCTATAAATGCATCTTTATACCCCATCGCTCTTACTTCTCTTAGTACATTTTCTGCCTCTGCTCTGTCTAGGTAATACCCTAGTCTTACTTTGGTAGAATTAGACTTAAATACTTTGTACAAGTTTCCAAACTGAGTAAGTCTTTCAAATTTTGAAAGATTGATTCTGTTTTTAAATAGAGCTGCGACTTGGATAAAAAATACATCATCATTAGCAGATAGTATTTCATTTACCGCTATCAGTCTAGCTTGTGACAACTCTGAAACGATGGTCTCAGAAGATACTGTCTTTACATCCGTGTTACCAGAAGTCGCTCCTTCTTTAGAAGTCGGAATCTTTACTCTTGCAGGTACATCGCTGTCCTTTTTATAATCAGATATTTTTATTCTTTCTGGCATCGCAGCCTCTGTAGAAGAAACTGGGATGGCCTCTATTGCATTTGTTGTATTCTTATTCATTTGTGATAAGTCCACCGCTGGTGGCACCACATTCGGGTCTAACTTATAATCCGTAGGAACCTCGACATTATTACTAACGACACGAGTATTGGATGCATACGCATCGGATGGTTTTTGCAAACTATTTAAATTTACA
>CALDEN010000004.1 GCA_937942405.1 uncultured Saprospiraceae bacterium | reverse complement strand
ATCGGCTCTCCGACCGAACCTAATACCTTCAAGGATGATAAATCATATTTTGCAGGCCACTGATCTCCGTGAGCCATTAATGCTCTGATCGCAGTGGGTGCTGTGTAAAACTGATTTACTTTATACTTCTCACAGATCTCCCAGAATCTTCCTGCATCTGGACAGGTCGGTACTCCCTCATACATCATCGTCGTCGCTCCTGCCAGTAGAGGCCCATATACGATATAGGAGTGCCCCGTTATCCATCCGATGTCTGCGGTACACCAGTAGATATCTCCCTCTTTATATTGGAATACATTCCTGAAACTAAAACAGGTGTAAACCATATATCCGCCGACTGTATGTACGACTCCTTTGGGCTTACCCGTAGATCCTGAAGTGTATAAGATAAAGAGCATATCCTCGCTATCCATTGCTTCTGGCTCACAAACGGGGCTTTGAGCGTCTACCATCTCATGCCACCAGATATCTTTTCCGTCCGACCAGTTTATACTCGCTCCAGTATTTTTATGAACGATTACTTTTTCTACCGAGCTACACCCTATATTCATCGCATCATCTACGACCTGCTTTACTGGAATCGTTTTATTTCCTCGATTATTATAGTCAGAACAGATGATCATTTTTGCTGTAGCATCATCCACACGATCTGCTAAGGCCTGAGCCGAAAATCCAGCAAAGACCACAGAATGAACTGCCCCGATACGAGCACATGCGAGCACAGCTATAGCCAGCTCTACCACCATCGGCATATAAAAAACGACCCGATCTCCTTTAGCTACTCCGAGGGATTTTAAGCCATTGGCACAGCGACATACTTCATCATGGAGTTCTTGGTAACTCAATTTTATGGCCTCATCGCCTGGCTGGTTAGGCTCCCATATGATTGCCGTCTGATCGGCTCTTTCGAGCAAATGTCGATCTATACAATTGTAGCTAATATTGGTCTTCCCATTTAAAAACCATTTTACATCGGGTTTTTTAAAATCCCACTCACAGACTTTATCGAAGGGTTTAAACCATGTAAAACTTTGGGCTTCGTTTTTCCAAAACCCTTCTGGATCTTTTACACTCTGCTCATAGAGTTCGTTATAATGCTGCAGGTCTTTTATCTGAGTAGTCATGTTTTTCAAATTAGCTCTCTAAATATATCGAATAATCTAAAACTCGATTAAAAATTCCTATTGGTTCATTTTATAATTCATGAAATCGATTAGACAATTATTATTTCATTAACAATTATATCGATCCATTTAGATTAATTTTAGTCTTATGATTAAGACGCTTCCTATTATCGTGTGTACAATTCTCTTTTCTCTATTGAGTATAGCTACTATATCGGCTCAAGAAAGATCAGTCAATAACTTCAGCTATCAAGTGGCAAAAGTCTACCCTTACGTATCCATCTCTAAAGAAAAATTTCTAGAAGCACAAACTTTATTAGATATCAATAGACGGTATCCTTCTGACTGGGTAAGGGAATATAAATCTGTCGAAATAAGTACCATCGCCAATGGCCAAGTAGTAAAGGCATCAAGCAAAAACGATCAGCTGAGTTCTGAGCAAAAAAGCATCATCCTATCCGCTGATGCAGATGCAGAAATAATCGCAACGATAAAATACTTGCCCGAAAACAATTTAAAAAACAACGACATTAAAGAATTTGACTTTAGTTTCTGGATCAATCCAGATAAAGAAGCAAGCTTTAAAGGTGGAGAAGAGCAACTCTACGCCTACCTAAAACAAACCACTCTCGACAATATCCCTGAAAACAGCTTTGAAGGATATGCTGTCACGATCATCAATTTTACGATCGATCCAACGGGTAATATTATCGATCCTGTGATTTTTCAAAAATCTGAAAACGACGATATCGACGCCTTACTTTTAGAAACGATCTGCAACATGCCGCAATGGTCTCCGGCAGAATATGCCAATGGACTCAAGGTAAAACAGGAAATGACATTTATCGTAGGCAATATGGAAAACTGCATGCTCTATACGATCAATTTTAGACCGGAGCTATATTGATCACCAAAAAGAAGGAAGATCTTCCAATTCATATAAAATTTAGAAACAGTCAAAATCCATCTGCGACTTTTGATCTCTTAAAACTAAAAGATCTTTTTAGTAGAGCGTATGTAGATCACTCTCCTTACGACTTACATTTAGTCGAGTTCTACATTATTCTCTTTATAGAAAAAGGAAAGGGGAAGCATACTATAGATTTTAAAACCTACGATTACAATGAAGGTTCCGTACTGACTATACGTAAAGATCAGATCCATCGTTTCCATAAAAACGATTCTGTAGTAGGTAGTGCATTACTTTGTAAGGATGACTTCTTAATCAGTTATCTGGAAAAACTAGAAGCCCTTAAATCTTTACACCTTTTCAATGAAGTACTCGCTGATCCTAAAATACAATTAAGCAAAACGGTTGCGACTGAAGTCTCCGAAATAATTCAAAGAATATCCTTGGAATATTTCAAAGTACAAGATGCTTATAGCCTTGGAATAATAAGGAGTGAATTACACATCCTCATTACCAAACTCTATCGAATCAAATTTAAACGATCTAATCTTTCTGATGATAAAAAATACCTCAGTGAGTTTATTTCCTTACAAAATCTAGTCGAGGAGAAAGTCACTACTACCAATAAAGTAAAGGATTATGCTCAAATGCTAGGTGTAAGTACCAAGACTCTAAATAACATATGTAGAGCCATCGTGAATAAAACGGCCAAAGAGTTTATCGACGATATCTGTACCAATCAAATCAAACGATTGCTGATCAATACAAGTCTATCTATTAAAGAAATCGCTTACGCTACTGGTTTTGAAGAGACTACTAATTTCTACAAATACTTTAAACGTCAGCTTAATCTAACTCCAGAGCAATTTAGAACAGGCACCAAGTAGTTTCCCATTTCTACAGTCTTCGGGCTGCTTCTTATATCCATACACCCTCCATCCAGACTCATCTTTGTTGTGTTCTTTTAAACGAAACCCTCAATTATGAAATTTTTATTTACACTAAGTTTGGTTGCACTTATTTCTATGATGAGCTGTAGTCAAAACAAAAATCCTATTCCTCAATCTAAAAAACAAACTAAAATGGAATTAAGTCAAAAGCAAAAAGCAGTTGCCGTACTAGAGAGTCTAGAAAACGGAAACAAAGAAGCAATCAGTTATATAAACCCTACTAAGTACATCCAACATAATCTCGCTGTAGGTGATGGCTTAGAAGGATTTGGACAGGTACTGGCACATGCTCCAGAAGGAGGTTTTAAAGCCAAAGTGGTTAGATCATTTGAAGATGGTGACTATGCTTTTACACATACACAATATGATTTTTTCGGTCCTAAGGTAGGATTCGATGTATTCAGATATGAAAATGGCTTAATTGTAGAACACTGGGATAACTTACTAGAAATAGCCCCTGCTAATCCTAGTGGACATACACAACTAGATGGTGCCATTGCAATTACTGACCTAGATAAGACAGCTGAGAATAAAAAAATAGTCAGCGATTTCTTAGATGTAGTTCTAATTCAAGGTCAAATGGATAAGCTTGCAGGCTTCTTCGATGGAGATAATTATATCCAACATAATCCTACTGTTGGTGATGGTTTATCAGGTTTCGGTGCAGCTATGAAAGCGATGGCAGAGCATGGTATAACTATGGAATACCACAAAGCACATAAAGTGCTGGGAGAAGGAAACTTTGTATTGGCAATGAGTGAAGGAAAATTTGGAGGAAAAGCAACTTCTTTCTACGACCTATTCAGAATCGAGAATGGTAAAATTGCAGAACACTGGGATGTAATCGAAACTATTATGCCAGAAGCTGATTGGAAAAATCAAAATGGTAAATTCTAATGTTTGAGATAAATATTGAAATTGGTTTTAAGTAAAAAAAAGAAGGCTGTTCCAAAGAGGACAGCCTTCTTTTTTTTTTGTGCAATAAACAGACTCATCACACATATGTATCGCTATTCGATTTTGGCTTTAAGCCTTATAATACTCCTCTTTTACAATTCTAGAATACAGTGTATATCGTTTATCAAATATAAAATTGAGCATCAGCTTAGTCCATGAATCGTGTGAGATGAGCGTATCATAAAACTCTGGAGCCATGGCTTT
>CALDEN010000003.1 GCA_937942405.1 uncultured Saprospiraceae bacterium | reverse complement strand
AGTCCTTTTTTATCTCTATGGCTCTTGGCGAGCGGGGACATCTCTATCGGGTAGTCTGTAATAAATGTAGGCTGTATGAGTTGTGCTTCGCAGTTTTCTCCAAAGATCTCGTCGATCAGTTTTCCTTTACCCATGGATTCGTCTATATCCACATGTAGTTTTTTAGCGGTCGCTCTCAGAGCATCTTCATCCATTTCTGAGATATCTATCCCCGTAAAATGTTCGATCGCTTCAAACATGGTATACCGCTTCCATGGTCTTTGGAAGTTGATGAGATTTTCGCCCACTTGGATTTCTGTAGTGCCGTGTATGTCGAGACATACTTTCTCTACCATCTCCTCGACGAGGTTCATCATCCACTCATAATCTTTATACGCTACATATAGCTCGATCTGCGTAAATTCTGGATTATGGAAACGACTCATTCCTTCATTACGGAAGTCTTTAGAGAACTCATATACTCCATCAAATCCTCCTACGATCAGACGCTTGAGATATAACTCATTGGCGATACGTAGATAGAGTTTCATATCTAGTGTATTGTGATGGGTCGTAAACGGACGAGCAGCAGCACCACCATAGATCGGTTGCAGTATCGGAGTCTCTACCTCCAGATATCCTTTTTCGTTGAGTAGATTACGGATAGAGTTGTACATCTGTGTCCGTTGTACAAATGCTTTTTTGACCTCAGGATTGACTACTAGATCTACATATCGTTGTCTATATCTAAGTTCTGGATCACTGAATGAGTCATACACATTGCCTTCTGCATCTGTCTTTACGACAGGTAGTGGTTTTAAACTTTTGCTGAGTAGGGTGAGCTCGCTGACATGCACACTGGTTTCACCTACTTTGGTCTTAAAGACATATCCTTTAACACCTATAAAATCTCCTAGATCGAGTAGTTTTTTAAAGACTTTATTGTAGAGATCTTTATTTTCATCAGGACAGATTTCATCCCGAGATATATATAATTGGATTCTGCCATTGGCATCTTGTAATTCTGCAAAAGAAGCCTTACCCATAACCCGTCTTGACATAAACCTTCCCGCCAGACATACTTCTTTAAAGTCCTCACTGCCTTCGACAAATGATTCTTTGATCGCAGTAGAGTAGTGGGTCACTGGATAAGTAGTACTCGGGTATGGTTCGAACCCCAAATCGATAATCTTCTGAAGATTTTCTCGTCTTACGAGTTCTTGTTCGTTTAAATGCTCTTGCATCAGCTCTTTCTTTAATATAAGACGTAAAAGTATGTAAACTAAGCTTCGATTATAGTATAGCTCGATATGATTTTTTAATCGAATGTGAATGAAAAAGAGTGGGTAAAAGTGGAGAGATTTAGGAATGTTTGCAATCCGGGATATTAACTCTGAGTAAACAAAAGTGTTAAAATTATATGACTGACAACTTTAGACTAAAGTTTTTCATAAGATTACATATTTTAATTATTTATATAATCAACGAATAAATATGAAAAATCTTTCGTTTAAGCAACTATTGTTTTTTGTCGTAATTTCTTTTTCACTACAAAGTTGTCTATCTAATAAAGCGTTTCAGACGGCAAGGACAACTCCTAAAGGAGAAACTGGATTCGGAATCGGAGTGTCGCTGCCTAGTGCAGATGAATATACCTTGGATGATAATGATGTCGTCATAGATACAAGTAGTATAGGGGGATTTGCTGCTGAGATTTTTGGAAGGTATGGAGTAACTAATAAATTAGATGTCGGTTTTAATTTATCGATTATAGGGACAGGTGGTGTAGATGCTAAGTATCAATTCTTAGGTGACAGCGAGTCTATCTTTGCAGGTTCTGTAGGAGCGGGTATCGGATATCTAAGTATTACGACTGGAGAAGGAACCTCAGAAACGAGTTCTTCTCTTATCGATCTAAGTATTCCAGCGTATTTTTCTTGCCACGTAAGTAATGCCTTTGCACTTTATGTATCGCCGAGGTTTATTTTAAGAAAAGCAGATGGACTATCGAGTAATATAGGTGCGATAGGAGGTATAAGAGCTGGTACAGAACGATTAGGCGTTTTTGCTGAGTATGGATATATCCGATCTGGGAGTGATGAAATCAGTAATCAGACAAATTTCAATATAGGAGTAGGATTCGGCATTCGATAGATTTCGTTGCTGTAACTAGAATAAATGGGAGGTGTACATAATGTGCCCTCCTTTTTTTATTGGTACATGTTTTGAACTTATATAAGATTAAACAGCACTATGGCCCATTCTTCAATAAAATCTACAAGAGCTCAGATTTCTAGAGCAGCACTCCAAAGACTGTATATAGCTATGCGACACCTTTTTATCAGAGGATCGTATAAACCACTAGGAGCTTCAGGGGAGGCCATGATAAATGCACTAATGGCACTCAAGCCTGAGATATACGGAGCTATAGATGACCCGGAAAAACTTGAATTAGATGGTTTATTATACATCTTCCAACGTCTGCCACAAGGTATCGAAGAGTGCAAATACATAAAACTCACGTCTAGAGAAGGATTTGAAAACACGTTTAAGGCAGTCATTCCTTCTAAGCGGCGACGTAACTGTTATCGTATCGATAAGGAGCAGTTCTATATAGAAATGACGAGAGGCCGCTCTGATATATATGATGTGCTTACCCATCTCACCTTTATGTATATCGAAGCCGAGAAGATCAGAAGGAATGCCCTAGATGCCAAAGGCGAAGAAAAAAGAGAGTGGACCAGACTTAAGGAAATCATAGAACAGTTTAAAGAGGGTGATGAGTCATTTGACAAGGACAGAGGCTATAGTTATCTGAGTGTACTCATCGGGAGGACATTTGAACAAACTAAACGGGCTAGTAGTCTCTTTGAAAAATCATCAGGTGTAAACAGTCTCTTCCAGATCGTATATTGGTTAGGTAAGTACAGCATCGCTGAGTATCAAGGCCAGGGGAGAAGAGAGATCAGCTTTAGTACGACACTTAGAGAGACCGTAGGGCATCATGTTTATGGTGAGATCTGGGCCAATAAAGTAAAGCAGTTTCTCGTCGACAATAAATTAAATACACGGCCCATACACATCATCAGTTCTAATCTCCACAGTGTGATGAATTGCTTCTATGCCAAAGCTGCATTGAAAGATGAGCTGGCGATTAATTCATTACTCGAGGTTGCGGAGGAGCTATCCATCGGGACTAATCAAGCGTATCGCACTAGTGTAGAAGATTACGCTGACTCACACGGAATGTACCTCGTTAAAGATGACAGTGGGACTAATTTAGATGTTCAGGTTTTTGACTGTAGTCAAATGACAGAAGG
>CALDEN010000002.1 GCA_937942405.1 uncultured Saprospiraceae bacterium | reverse complement strand
AACGCGTATCTTTTTTTCTTTGGCGTAAGCCAAATCTATAATCTCTAATCCTGATCCTAATCGTCCGATAAACTTGAGTTTGGTCGCTCGATCCATCATCGCTCGATCCATTACCGTTTTAGAATTAATGATTATGCCATTGTAGTCAGATATGATTTTTGCTGTCTGCTTTAACGTGATGTTTTTATTGTACTCTACCTCATACCCCATCTCAGTCAGACCATCAATTAAGTGCTGATGAACAAAATCAGTTATTAATACCTTCTTCATTGGGTGTTTATTTATTTAATCAATATCTATATTTGCCGACAATTTATCTATTACTATGCCTTTAGACAAAAGTATTAAATCAGTTCTAATAATCGGAAGTGGTCCGATCATTATCGGTCAAGCTTGCGAATTTGATTATTCTGGCTCTCAAGCCTCTCGATCCCTCAGGGAAGAAGGTATTATCGTCAGTCTGATCAATAGTAATCCAGCAACTATAATGACTGATCCCGTTACTGCGGATCATATTTATCTAAAACCACTCACTCCAGAGAGTATTATAGAAATCCTAGAGGAACGACAAATAGATGCAGTATTACCTACGATGGGTGGGCAGACTGCTCTCAATCTAGCCATAGAGACTGGAAAAATGGGTGTCTGGGATAAATACAATGTCAGAATGATCGGTGTAGATCTAGAGGCAATCGAGCTGGCAGAGAACAGAGAACGTTTTAAAGAGCATGTGATCAGTATAGGTATGGATCATGCACCTTCTAGAATTGCAAATTCGTTTCTAGAAGGAAAAGAAGCAGCTTAAGAGATCGGTTTTCCACTCGTCATAAGACCATCTTATACCTTGGGTGGTTCAGGAGGGGGATTTGTGATGAAACCAGAAGACTATGATGCCGCTCTGCGTAGAGGATTAAATGCCTCTCCGACACATGAGGTCATGATAGATAAAGCGGTACTCGGATGGAAAGAATATGAATTAGAACTCCTCAGAGATTCCAATAATAATGTGACCATCATATGTACTGTAGAAAATCTAGATCCGATGGGAATCCATACCGGAGATAGTATTACAGTCGCTCCTGCCATGACATTATCTGATACAGCGTATCAGAAGATGAGAAACGAAGCCATTCTGTTGATGAGATCGATGGGTAACTTTGCAGGTGGATGTAATGTACAGTTTGCAATAAATCCAGAAACAGAAAAACTAATCTGTATCGAGATCAATCCTAGAGTATCTAGATCTTCTGCACTGGCTAGTAAAGCTACCGGGTATCCGATCGCAAAGATTGCTGCAAAACTGGCAGTAGGATATAATCTAGATGAACTAAAAAATCAAATTACCCAAACGACTTCTGCATTCTTTGAGCCGACACTGGATTATGTGATCGTAAAGATGCCGAGATGGAACTTTGAAAAATTCTATGGCTCAGAGCATACACTCGGTCTACAGATGAAGTCTGTGGGTGAGGTAATGGCGATCGGTCGTAACTTCCTCGAGGCATTACAGAAAGCATGTCAAAGTCAAGAAAATAATCGAGCTGGCTTAGGAGCAGATAAAAAAGAATGGATAAAGACGGATGATATCCTCAAGAGACTAGAAACGCCGAGCGATGACCGTATATATCGTGTAAAAGATGCATTGCGTCTCGGTATTCCATTAAATACCGTACATCGTCTAACACAAATCGATAAATGGTACTTAGAGCAGATCAAGAGATTGGTCGATATGGAAGACCGATTAATGAAGTATCCTGTGGCCGAAGACATCCCTGAAGAATTCTTTAGAGAGTTAAAAGAGCATGGATACTCTGATGCACAGATCGCCTGGGTATTAAGAATAACCGAAGATGAAGTAACTGTGCAGAGAAAAAAGCTCGGTATCTTCAGAACCTACAAAATGGTAGATACCTGTGCAGCAGAGTTTGAGGCACAGACTCCATACTTCTACTCTACATTCGACCAAGAAAATGAGAGTATCGTTAGCGATAAAAAGAAAATCATCGTACTCGGATCAGGACCTAACAGAATCGGTCAGGGTATAGAGTTCGATTATTGTTGTGTACATGGAATACTGGCTATAAAGGAAGCTGGATATGAAGCGATCATGATCAACTGTAATCCAGAAACGGTATCTACAGATTTTGACATCGCGGATAAACTATACTTCGAACCTGTATTCTGGGAGCATATAGAAGAGATCATCGAACACGAAAAACCAGAAGGGATCATCGTACAACTCGGTGGACAGACTGCCCTTAAGCTTGCAGAAAAATTCCATGATAGAGGCATAAAAATAATCGGATCTAGCTTTGATGCATTAGATTTAGCTGAAGACAGAGGACGATTTTCTAACATGCTTAAGGAATTGGGTATTCCGTATCCTAAATTTGGAACAGCGGATAACGCTGATGAGGCATTGGCTGTAGCCAAAGAAGTAAAGTACCCAGTACTCGTACGACCATCATATGTACTCGGAGGTCAACGTATGCGTATCGTCATCAATGATGCCGAACTCGAAACCCATGTACTATCGATTTTCAAGCATATGCCTGATAATAAGGTACTGATCGATGAATTCCTAGAAAGAGCCAAAGAAGCTGAAATCGATGCCATCTGTGACGGTGAAGACGTGCACATCATGGGCATTATGGAGCACATAGAACCAGCAGGTATACACTCTGGAGATAGTTCTGCTGTGCTACCGACTTATAGTCTTTCCGATGATGCCATCGAAAAGATGAAAGAGTATACACGTAAGCTCGCATTTGCATTAAAAATAAAAGGACTCATAAACATCCAGTTTGCGATAAAAGATGATAACGTATATGTCATCGAGGCCAATCCTCGAGCATCAAGGACTACCCCATTTATAGCAAAAGCTTATCAGGTGCCTTACCTAAACATCGCTACTCACGTAATGATGGGAACTAAGAAATTAAAAGATTTTGATGTTGTCAAAAAACTAGAAGGTTTTGCGATAAAAGTACCGGTGTTTTCTTTTGATAAATTCCCTAATGTCGATAAACAACTGGGACCTGAAATGAAATCAACAGGAGAAGCTATACGCTTTATCAAAGATCTCAATGATCCATTCTTTAGAGAATTGGACAGAAATAGGTCGCTGTATTTGTCTAGATAGTGTCAATACATAAAATTTTAACATATATAATATTTTAGATCCTTATCTTAGCCCGCTGATCAGAAAAAAGGCGTTATCAAAGCAACTTTTTACGGGCACGGAAAACTTTTACTCACTGGGGAATACGCTGTACTAGACGGTGCTAAAGCTCTAGCTCTACCTACGAGGAAGGGTCAGTCTATGGCGATCAAAAAAACCCGTGGGTCTGATCTTATCTGGGAAAGCCTAGATCACAACGGAGAAGTATGGTTTAAGTCTACCATCTCATTAATGGACTTCTCTCCGATATCCACTACCGATGAGGCCGTCTCGAAACGTCTTCAAAAAATGCTTAAAAATGCAGTCCGTTTAAACTCAGAATTCTTGTCTAAATGGAACGGCTTTAAAGTAGAAACTCAACTGGAGTTTCCTCGTATCTGGGGCTTAGGTACTAGCTCTACGATTATGTACACCATTGCCGAATGGGCACAAGTACATCCCCTCAGATTATGTTTTAAATGCTCTAACGGTTCAGGCTATGATGTAGCATGTGCCGGTGCAGATGGGCCCATCGTTTTCCAGAATGCCGATGATGCAGTGAGCTACACTCCTATAGATTTCGATCCTAGCTTTAAGGATAAACTATATTTTGTCCACTTAGGTGAAAAACAAAATACGGACGATCAGATCACGTATTACCTCAAAAAGGTAAAAAACAGAAAATCCCTCGTCAAAGAGATCAATGATATTACGGATAAAATGATGGAGGTAAGTAATCTGTCCAACTTTGAAGAATTAATCAATAAACACGAAGACGTACTATCTGCTGCTCTCGGCTATGGCCGTATTAAAGATGAGCGATTTAGTGATTACTGGGGTTCTGTAAAATCCCTCGGTGCATGGGGCGGTGACTTTGCAATAGTGACCTCTGAAAAATCTGCAGAAGATACCCGAGAATACTTCCTATCTAAAGGCCTGGAGACTTTTGTGCCTTTCGGCGAAATGATCCTGTAGGTT
>CALDEN010000001.1 GCA_937942405.1 uncultured Saprospiraceae bacterium | reverse complement strand
TGCCGTTTATACCGCCATACCTACTAGTACTCCTAACGGATGCACAGGAAGTTCTTTTACCGTTACTTATGTAGTAGATCCAGCACCACAATCAGCTGTGAGTGCAACTATGGAAACCATATGTAGTGGAGATAGTCCACTAACGACCACAGGTAGTTTAACTACTATGAATGTAGGAGTCGGAGATGGATATCTTATAGATGCAACTTTGACTACAGGAATAGCGAGTGGCTTTACAGCAGTTCAAACAAGTGTAGCGGCATCTGCAGACATAGATGCAGCTAATATAACGAATACTTCAAATGCACTAGCAACAATTTCCTATACAATAGCGGCTTATACATTTGGTCCTAATGGGGATGATGAGATGGGAGGCGGAGATGATTGTGTAGATGTTACGCCGGCCATGGTAGTGGTAACAGTAGAACCTGCACCGACAATGATCTTTACTCAAAACTACCCGGACCCGCAAGGACCAAATTTAATTCTTTGCTCTGGAGATGATTTTAATTGGACTTTTTCAACAGATATAGTGCCTTCGTCTTTGGTACAAATGCATAAAATAATAACCATTGATGGTGTGCAAAATAATGATGCTGTATTTCCTCTTGGCACATACAGCCATTGTGGATCTAATCCTTGTCCAGATTTATATAATACTGGCCTAGATTACGTAGATTATGTAATTCAATGCGAACCCATAACCGCTGGGCCTGATGGTGTATTCAATACCGCAGATGACTGTGTGGGAACAATGGGAACAACTACATATCAAATAGAACCAGCCCCACAAGCAAACGATCCAGCAGATGAGATAATTTGTAGTGGAGAAAATGGAGCTCTTGATGTAACGAGTAATTTAGTAATTACCAACACCTCATTTAATTGGTCAGCAGTCTATGGAATGGTGACAGGAGGAACAGGTTCTCAAACCTCAGTAGCTTATGGAACGGATGCAATAGATGATGGCGGACTAGTAAATATCACAGCTACAGACATAGATGTAACTTATACGATCACTCCATATACATGGGGTCCTAACGAAACAGATGATGCAGGTGCTGGAGATGATTGTATCGGTACTTCGTTTGATGTAGTCGTAACTGTACATCCAGAACCAGTAGTAACGGATCAAACGTTAATGCAATGTTCGGATACCGCATTAGGTGTAAACTTTGTTAATGCAACTACTTCCGTTGCTGCAGCAACATACAATGTAACTGCGTTGGACTTAGGCGGATTGGCAGTTAGTGCAGGAAGTGCAATGGTAGTAGATGGGTTAGCAGATACAGATTTAGCAGATGATGCTTTTACAAATACAACTAGTAATTCAGTAGATGTTGTTTACACTGTAGTTCCTGTAAGTGCTGATGGATGCGAGGGAGTATCTTTTACGGTAACCGCTACTATAAATTCAGAACCAGTAGGAACTGATACTACAGAAGAAATCTGTTCTAATGGAGCATTCAATTATGATCCTCAAGATGATGTAGACGCAGCTGGAGGAAACGCTGTGACTTCTACTTTTGCATGGACAGCAGTTTACGACATGGGACTGACAGGAGGTGCAGGAAGTGCAACGGGAAATGTAGCAGAGACCTTAAATAATGTTTCTGGAGGAGACCTAGAGGCCACGTATACAATAACACCTACTAGCACTCCAGAAGGATGTGAAGGGTCTACTTTTACAAAAACAGTGACGATAAATTCAGAACCAGTAGGTTCTAATTCAGTAGAAGAAGTTTGTTCAGATGAGGCTTTTACCTACAATCCTCAGGACAATATAGATAATACCGCAAATGGTGGAAATTCAGTAGGTTCGACTTTTACATGGACCGCAGTTTATGCTACTGGATTGACCTTAGGGACAGGAAATGGAACAGGTATGGTTTCAGAGACTTTAAACAATGTCACAGGAGGAGCACTCGATGCTACCTATACCGTAACACCTACCAGTAATCCTAAAGCATGTTTAGGTCAGACATTTGAGATCGTGGTAACTGTAAATCCAGAACCAGTTGTTTCTAATATTGCGAGAGAAACGTGTTCCAATATAAGTTTAGATGATGGAGGAGCAGCTTTACTCCCTACCCTATCAGATAATGGCCTAGATATCGGTGGAGAAACGAATGCATGGGATATCACTGAAGTTGCAGCTGATGCCGGATTGACATTTGTCAGCGGTCTAGATGCTGGACTTACAGCAACAACAGACGATGTAAACTTATTAGATGACGATATTTGGGAAAACAAAACCTTAGAAGACTTAGATGTAGTTTTTACGATTACCCCTACTGCAGATAACGGCTGTACTGGTAATCCTTTTACGATTACAGTTACGATCCACCCAGAGCCCGTAGGCATTGCACAAGCATTTACTGTTTGTAGTGGTGACGTATGGGATGGAACAGGTGATTTTGATGTATCGTCTTATTTTAGCAATTTCCCTATGGAAGGTGTAGAATGGAAAAGAACAAGGTTACCATCATCAGATAATGATCAGGTAAGTGGAGAGCCCGCAGATGCAGATTGGAGTATGGACGATATACTTTCAACAGGTCCTGGAGATCCAGTTGAAAACACATCCACCACACCTAAGACGATCACTTATAGATTTGAAAACAGAACAGTAGGTACTAACTTCTGTCTAGGAGACGAATTTGATGTAGCGATTACTATAAATCCACCAGTAATGGGTACCGCAGATGCCTCTGGAGACCTTAGCTTATGTATTGACGAGCTGCGTAATTTAGGAATCATCGGATTAGCCGGTCTATCACCTTACACTTATACATGGAGTATAGATGCAACAAGTACTGCAACTGGTTCATTTAATGATGAGACTTTATCTAGTCCTACATTGACTGCATTAACCGCAGGAAACTTAGTTGTAAACCTACAAGTCTCAGATGCTGATGGATGTATGTCTGCAGTATCTTCTGTTACTTTTGTAGTATCTACCAACCCCCTTGCAGAAGATGCAACACTAGAAGCTTGCGAAGATGCAGCTGGAACAGGTCAGGCCGAATTTAATCTAACAGATGCTGATGACTCCGTGTATACAGGTGTAGATCCGGTAACGATTAGCTATCACAGTTCACTGTCAGATGCTATTGCAGGAATAGGTGATCTATCTAGTCCATACAATACTATATCAGGGACAGTAATCGCCCGAATAGAAGATGGTGTTGGAGAATGCTATAGCACATCTACTCTTACATTGACCGTAAATCCATTACCAGTATTGGAAATTGCTGGAACAGATGTTTCGTGTAATGGCGGCAGTAATGGAAGCACAGGAGTAGTCATAACTAATGCTGTCGGCATAATTAATACAGTTGGCTTTACGGGTGATTTTGCTCCAGCAAATTGGTCTCAGCATAATTTTGCTTATGACTATTCAATTACCGCTACCGAATTAACAATAACGGAAAATGTGGCAGGTGATCCTGCTCACACCAACATCTGTGTCTCTGTAACTCAAGATGGTGTTTTAAGTTTTGATTGGGAACTTACTGGGAATAGTGGAAATGATTTACCATATATGTGGGACGGTCCTTCATGTGGAGATTTCAACGCATATTTAGGAAATTTAGACGGCTATAGTACTGGGTTCAATGGATCTTCAAGCCATTCTATTCCAGTTACTGCAGGAACCGTCTATTACATAAGCTTTGAACGAGATGAATCGAATGCAACTTTAGGGGCAGAATTAGTAATATCCAATTTACTTTTCATTCCGGTTAGTGCACTCCCGTATACGTACGATTGGGATAATGACGGTGTAGGCGACAATGATGATTCAGCCAACATTTCAGACTTATCAGCAGGTACGTATAATGTTACCGTAACAGATCCAAACGGATGCAGCAATACAGCTAGCATAACCATAGATGAACCTACTCTATTATCTGTAACAGCAGTAGATACAGATGAGACCTGTGATGGAGATAATGACGGTACTATCACCGTAAATGCAAGTGGAGCTACTGCCCCATATTCTTATTCGATAGAATCAGGCACTACACAATCTTCTAATACATTCGAAGACTTGGAGCCAGGAAATTATATGGTAACCGTGACGGATTTTGCGGGCTGCACAGAAACAGTTTCTAGTACGATCGGTGATGGTGCTATAATCACTGCTTCTATTACCAGTGACCCAATGGATTTAAGTTCAATTTGTCCTGGAGGAACAGTAGAATTAACAGCTTCTGCAATGGGTGGATCAGCAACCTATATCTACGAGTGGGATGACTTATCTAGCAATGCAATTAGAACGGTAATGCCTGGAGCTGGAACTACTGAATATAATGTTACCGTAACAGATGACAATGGCTGTGAAGGCACACAAGTTATCAGTATTACCACAATCGTAGATAACGAAAATCCGACCTTCGACGTATGTCCTCCGATGGTTGATCCTTTAGTATATACGGTATTTCCAGGAATGGATGCAGATCCAGATACGTTAGAAGTAAGTGTTTCTCCTGCAGTGTGTCAGATAGCACCCTCATGGACTGCTCCTGTTGCCAGCGATAATTGTGTAGTGGTTTCAGAAACGAATAATGTTGCTGCCTTCTACACTCCCGGTGAGTATGATATCAACTACAATGCAGTAGATGGAATGGGCAACGATGTAGATTGTGATTTTGTTCTTAGAGTAATCGATGCTACAGGTCCTAATATAGTTGCCTGTAATGCAGATATAGATGAGGATTCTGATACAGACTTATGTTCTAAAGAAATAACATATAACTCTCCAGGTGTCAATGATCAATGTGGCATTTTATCGTGGAGTGTAGCCTACAGCATGG